>JAZSEX010000024.1:0-17646 GCA_045531935.1 Acutalibacteraceae bacterium
AACAAATCTTTTAGCATTAATATTACGTGATGAATATTGTTTAAAGTTAAAAAATGAATCGTTAGTAAAAAATCCGACTCGTTCTTTTTTTAAAATTATATGACGTGGAGCTCCGGTCGGATTGATAGGGTTAAGAAAAGAGATAACATCAATACCGTTAGAAAGTGCAAAATTTCGCATTTTGTTCATAATAAAACCTGATACAACTGAATATTCATCTGTAATTGATATGATAATATCGCATAAATTTAATGCTGTATCAACGAACGTTACTCTCCCTTTTGGGGTAATTGCATCAATAAATCTTTTTGTTTCTATACCGTATGAATTATCACAATATGCATACCTCGAAATATATCTAGTAACAAAGTTTTCAGCTTTATCTTCCGTGAATGCTGATGAAAAGATTTTTTTGTTTTCATATAATGCTGCATAAGCTGCAGACAAATATCTTGAACTTTGTTTATGAAGAGCTTTGTTACAATCTGTCAATGTTATGATATGTTCACCGTTAGTTTTAAGTTTTCTTTCATCCCAACAATCACCTAAATTTATTATTTTTTCAGTAACACCCGGATATTTCGGTTCAATTATATGCGGTGATGTACCATCAGCAACACTTACTTTAAGTTCAGGTATGATGATACCGTCAAGAGATTCGGGATCGCTTGAACAATATATTTTTTCATAAAAATACCCTTTATTTTCTGCTGTTTCAGCGATTTTTTTCATCATTGAAGATTTTCCAGTACCCGGACCGCCTTTAATAATGTATAAGACCCAGCCGTCTCCCGGAGTGTGAAGCTGATCAAAAAGTGAATAAAAACCTTTTCCTGAATTTGAGGCTAGAAAATAAGACGCAAAATTAGATTTCAAAATATCATCTCCGAATATTGTTACACCATACTATTCAATATTATAACTAATGTGAATATAAAAAAATTAAAAATCAGTTGAAACTTTTGCGAACATAATATATTATAAATAAAAACGAATGAATAATTCGGAGGTGTTGATTATGTCAGATTTTAAATTCGGTGTTTGTATCGGATATAACGACCGGGAAAAGCTTATACAAGCCAAAGATGCCGGTATAGATTATTTTGAATTTAATTTTAAAGCTATTTCCAACGCTGACATAGCTGAACTTGACGAATCAAAAAGTTTTTTGAAAGAAATAGATATCCCCTGCTTGGCAGCTAATTGTATGTTTCCTGGAGATATCAAGCTTGTCGGCCCTGAAGTAGATTATGTTAAAATTGATGAATATCTTGATCTTGCCAGTGAAAAACTGAGCTTTATGGGTGCCGATACTGTTGTATTCGGCTCCGGGGGTGCAAGACGCTGTCCTGATGACTGGAGTTATGATACTGCTACAGAGCAGCTTGTTATACTTTGCAAAGAACATATTGCCCCTTATATGCGTAAATACGGACTTACTTGTGCAATAGAACCTTTACGCAGCGGAGAATGTAACGTAATAACTACAGCTGCACGTGGCTTTGAAATTTGTAAGCTTGCTGATGTTCCCGAAGTCAAGCTTCTTATTGATCTTTATCATTTTGATTCTGAGAATGAAGATCGTAAAAGTGTGCTTAATTACAAAGGTAAACTTCATCATATTCATATTGCAAGTGCAAAAAATAACCGTTTCTACCCCACTGCAACCGACGGTGTAGATTACAAGAATTTTTTTGATTTGCTCAGACAAGCTGATTATAAGCCTATGAGAGTTTCTCTTGAGGGCGGATATGATAATTTTGAAGCCGAAATAAAATCTGCCGTAGAATTACTTAAAACTTTTTAATCGGGTGATATTATGCAATTACTTGAATCCGGCGAGATGTATCTCGAAACAATTTACGTTTTATCCAAATCACAAAATTACGTTCGTTCTATTGATATTGCAAACTATACTGGATACTCTAAGCCGAGTATCAGCAGAGCAGTGAATCTGTTAAAAGATAACGGTTATATTAAAATTGATGATGACGGTCATATAACACTTGAAAAATCAGGACTTGACGTTGCGACAAGGATATTTGAACGACACACTTTGATAACAAAACTGTTATGTAGTATCGGTGTATCCGATGAAATTGCTTCAGCTGATGCTTGTAAAATTGAACACGTTATCAGTAACGAAACATTTGATAAATTAAAAGAATATTTAGAAAATAAATAAGAAAAACCTCTTGTATTTTTATATACAAGAGGTTAATTTTATCTCTTTCTGCTCCAGAGTCCCGGGCTTGCAAGAGCAAGTAACGGGAAAATTTCAAGTCTTCCGAGAAGCATATCAAGGCTAAGTATAATTTTTGAGAGATAACTGTAATGAGCATAGTTACCGGATGCACCCACAAGCTCAAAACCGGGTCCGATATTATTGAAACAAGCTGTTACAGCTGAAAAATTAGTGCCTATTGAAAAACCGTCTATTGAAATAATTGCAAAACTTATAAGCAGTATTGCGCAGTAAACAGCCAGATAAGCATCTACACCGTTGCAAATGGATTCATCGACGTTTTTTCCGTCCATAGTAACAAGATAAACTTTTCTTGGGTGAAGAGTTTTTCCGATTGTTCGGCGAATGTTCTTTGCAAGCAGTAATACACGTGAAACCTTAAGTCCGCCTCCTGTACTTCCGGCACTTGCGCCAATAAACATAAGTAATAGCAGAATTGCTTTGGAAAATGCAGGCCATTGCTCAAAATCAACAGTGGCAAATCCTGTTGTAGTCATAATACTGCTGACCTGAAAAGCTGCATGATGGAAAGCCTCTTTTAAACCCGAATACATATGAGCTATATTCAATGTTATCATCAGTACTGAACTGACGGCAATTATTATATATGCACGAAGCTCTTCATTTTTAAATACAGTCTTAAGCTGTCTGAGAATTATCAGGAAATACACATTGAAATTTATACCGAAGAGGAACATAAATACGGTGACAACGCTCTGAATATACTGCGAATATCCGCCTATACTGGAATTATTCACTGCAAATCCGCCGGTACCCGCTGTACCATAAGCAATACATAAACTGTCAAATAAAGGCAATTTTCCAATTAATAGAAAAACAACACATAAGACTGTAAGCAAAATATAGATACCGTAAAGAATAATTGCAGTTTCTCTTAAATGAGGAGTGAATTTACCTACACTTGGACCAGGGCTTTCAGCGCGCATAAGGTGAATACCGGAGCCTGATCCTTTTTTTGTTTGCGGTATAACGGCAATAATAAAGACCAGCATACCCATACCGCCAAGCCAATGGCTGAAGCTTCTCCAATAAAGGTTACACCTTGAAAGCGATTCAACATCGTTAAGAATTGATGCACCGGTTGTGGTAAAACCCGAAATAATTTCAAACAAGGCATCAATGTAATTGGGAATTTCACCACTCAATAAAAAAGGCAAAGCACCAAAGGCAGAAATAGCAAGCCAAGAAATACCTGTTGCCGCAACTCCTTCCTGTGCATATATGGTTGTTTTGTATTTACGGGTAAGTATTATTAATATCAGGCTTATACCTGCCATAAGTCCGGCAGAGATAAGATAAGCGGCAACGTTACGCATCTGGCCGTCATACAGTGCAATTCCTGCCGGCGGCAACATAAACAGTGACGTTATCATTACAGCTAACGCAACAATTCTGAAAACAAATTTTACATTCATTTTATATAACCGTCCTCAGGCAAAAATGTCGTTAAACTGCAAAATCGGTGTATCGCGGTTTGTAATAATAATAACAGTATCACCGATTTCAAATGTCGAATTACCGTCAGGTATGACATTTACACCGTTATGAGTAATGCAAGCAATAAGTATCTTACTTTTAAGTTTAACTCTTTTGAGCGGTAATCCGATACAGCGTGAGCGGTCATTAACAACAAATTCAAGTGCTTCAATTTGTCCGTTAGCTATTTTATGAAGTGTAATAGCGGCACCCGCCTGGTTATCCATAGCTCTGACATACTGAACAACGTTCGCGCTGCAAAGTTCTTTGGGGCTTACAATACCACCGAGCGAAAGATCTTCGAGCATTCCGTCGGTTTCCATTCGGTTAACCTTAGTTACTACGTGCGGTACACCTTTGATTTTACCGTACATTGATGAAATTACGTTTTGTTCATCGAGTCCGGTAAGAGTTACAAGAGCATCAGTTTCTGATAATCCTTCACTCTCAAGTACATCCTGGGATGATCCGTCGGCAAATACTATTGAGGCTGCCGGCATAATCTGTGCAAGATGTTCACATCTTGCCGAATCATTCTCAATAATTTTAACGTGAACACCTGCTTCTGTAAGATGTTTGGCAAGGTAATAACATACTCTGCCGCCACCAATCAACATAGCGTGTTTAACTCTCTTTTGTGTAATGCCGAGCTTTTTAAGAATATGTGAAAGTATATAAACAGGTGCGGTAACATAAATATGGTCACCGGCTCTGAATACTGTATCACTTGTGGGGATAAAACCTTCACCATCGCGGATAATTGCACAAACAAGTACTTTTTTACCACCTAAAGCATAATGCATACGGCTTAATTGAACACCTTCAAGAACGCCGCCTTCATCGATACGAAGTTCAACAATTTCAACACGACCCTTTGCAAATGTCTCGCGTCTGATAAATCCGGGAAGTTGTAACAGACGATAAATTTCCTTAGCGGCATCTTTTTCAGGATTGATGATAAGTGAAAGACCGAAATCTTCACGCATTCTATATAATTGCTCGGTATACTCCGGATTACGTACACGTGCAATAGTGTGCAGACCGGGATTAAGTTTACGAGCAGTAAGACAACAAAGAAGATTGGTTTCATCCGCACTTGTTGCTGCTATAAGAACATCTGTCTGTTCTACCCCTGCTTCAAAAAGTGTATCCATTGTGGCACAGTTACCGACAACAGTCATAACATCATAGTTCTGCAGATTGTCCTGCAAAACATTGGCTTTTGTATCAATAGCAACTATATCGTGACCTTCTTGTGAAAGCAAACGGGTTATTGCAAGACCGACTTTACCATCACCCGCAACTATGATTCTCATAGTAAGATTTCCTTTCGAATGAATATTAATCTCGTTTAAGTGGTTGTATTATACACCTAAAGATTTTTTTTGTACAGTACATCAATCTTTTTTTGTTATTTATTACAAGAAAACTAATTAAATATAATAATTTTTAACAAAATTAAATTCTTAAATCAAAAAAATATAAAAATATCAATAAAAGTATTAAAAAATCTATTGAAAAATTAAATCATTAGTGATATAATCATTCAGTTCTATTAGGTGACATTTTCAAATTACATTAGTAAATGTCAATTTTCAATATCAAGGAGTGTCAATTATGAGCCGTATGATCGGTACAGTATCCCGTGGTGTCCGTGCTCCCATTATCAGACAGGGCGATGACATTGTTCAAATCGTTACAGATTCTGTTCTTGAGGCTTCAGCAGATGCAGGGTTCCAGTTTAATGACCGTGATATCGTTGCAATGACAGAAGCTGTTGTTGCCCGCGCACAGGGCAATTATGCTACAGTTGACGATATTGCAGCAGACGTCAAAGCAAAGTTTGGCGGTGAAACAGTCGGTGTTATTTTCCCGATTCTCAGCCGTAACCGTTTTGCTATATGCCTTCGCGGTATTGCAAAGGGTGCCAAGAAAATTGTTCTTATGCTTTCCTACCCTTCTGACGAGGTCGGTAACCATCTTGTAAGCATTGACGCACTTGATGAAAAAGGTATCGATCCTTATGCAGATGTTCTTACACTTGAAAAATACCGTGAGCTTTTCGGTTATGAAAAGCATACATTCACAGGTGTTGATTATGTCGAATACTATGAAAGCCTTATCAAGGATTGCGGTGCAGAAGCAGAAATAATTTTCGCAAATAATCCCAGAGCTATTCTTAACTACACTAAGAACGTTCTTTGCTGTGATATCCACACACGTGCACGTACAAAGAGAATTATTAAGGCGAACGGCGGTGAAATTGTTCTCGGTCTTGATGAAATTCTCAATACTTCTGTAAACGGCAGCGGTTACAATGAGAATTACGGTCTTCTCGGTTCAAATAAAGCTACAGAAGATCAGGTAAAGCTCTTCCCCCGTGACTGTCAGCCTATTGTAGATGCAATTCAGAAGAAACTCTATGATGCAACCGGTAAAACTATTGAAGTAATGGTTTACGGTGACGGCGCATTCAAGGATCCCGTCGGTAAAATCTGGGAGCTTGCAGACCCTGTTGTTTCCCCTGCTTACACATCAGGTCTTGAGGGTACGCCCAACGAGCTTAAGCTCAAGTATCTTGCTGATAACGATTTCTCTGATCTCTCAGGTGATGCACTTAAAGAAGCTATCAAGGGCAAGATTCAGGAGAAGGATGATAACCTTGTAGGTAAAATGGCATCTGAGGGCACAACCCCCCGCCGCCTGACAGACCTTATCGGTTCTCTCTGTGACCTTACATCAGGTTCAGGTGATAAGGGCACACCTATCGTGTTCATCCAGGGTTATTTTGATAACTATACAACAGAATAATAATTGACTTATTGCTTCAGTTATGATATTATCATAGCCGAAGCAGTTAATAAGCCGGCGTGGCGAAATCGGCAGACGCAAGGGACTTAAAATCCCTCGGTGGCAACACCGTACCGGTTCAAGTCCGGTCGCCGGCACCAAAAAAACGACAATCTTCAGAAGAGGATTGTCGTTTTTTATTTTTAATCGGGATATTTGATTTTTCTGAAGCTGACAGCTCTTGCAGAGTAAAGAAGTACTGCCTGCAGGAGTTTTTGTTTACGACCGTTTTTAATAACATTTTTAGCTAGGTCTGCTGTATAATAATCCTTATTACTGCTGAATGTTTTGATATCTGCGGAAGTAAACATATTATACCAATGCTCAACTCTGCTATTATATTTTGATGTGTCTTTTTCATCAACCGTAATTATTCTGTAGCCGTACTGCGATGAGAATCTGTCGCAGTTGTAGCGGGTGCTAACCGTATTGGAAATGTCAATTCCTTTATATCTTACTCCAAAACCGTTTGTATGGTCATGACCGCTGAACATTGCCAGAACGTCGCCCTTTTCAACCATAGCTTCAAACTGACCGTAATTATGATAACCTGAGCACGGCGTTTCGGTGAGAGTTCCGAAATTAATACATTTAGGGTCAAAAGAATAGAACTTCTTTTTATCGTACATATGGTGGTATGAAAAAGGAACACGTACTTTTGTCATTCTGAGTGCGTTGTAGACGTCTTCTACAATCATATGCTGAAATGTGAGTGAATAGACTTTATTGCCGTTATTAATCTGAGTAAGTTCATCAGACCTTTTCTTATACCACTCAACCTGGTCGGGCAATACGCAGCCATAATGTCCTTCGTCATCATAGTCGTTTGAATCAAACACCCACAAGTTGAATTTAACTGATTTACCGTCAGAAGAAAGAACAGGAATATTATATGTACCGCAACCGGAAAGCTCTTCGCCATCGTCAACAGAAATTGAGCTACTGTGAGTGTTATAGTAAGCCATCAGCTCTTCTCTGGACATTGCTCCCCTCTCGGAATCATGATTGCCAAAGGTTATTGCCGCAGGAATATTTCGATTATCAAATACTGACATAAGTCTGTCAATAAGGTTTTTGGTGTCTTTTGCATCGTCACAGTTATCTACGTTATCACCTGTAACGATGACAATATCAGGCTTTTCGCGGTCACAGGCAAGCTCGAGCAAACGTACTGAAGCATCAACGTTATCAAAATAATAATGTGTGTCAGTTATATGCATTATTTTAATATGACCATTATTGAATTTTAATGGTGTTGCAGATGTAGCTGAAGAGGTAAAAACACTATACATTTGAATCTCCATACATTATTGTTATTTTATAAATAATTATATCATATAATTCGAATCTCTACAACCTCTTAGCAATATTGTTGACTTTTTTTGGATGAAATGATAATGTTTCATTATAGAATTAAAATATTGGAGAAGTTTTAATGAACGATATTCATTCTTCTTTTATGTCAGTACTTATTTATTACGGTGCTTTTATTTCACTGTTTACAAAATCAGGTAATCCGCCTGAAGACACAAGTGAATTTTCACCTGTTTTGCGTTTTGCAATTACTAGTGATTCACATATTACTACTATCGGTGACGTGCAGACTTCACGTTTGCAAAAAATGATTAAACTCAGCTATAAAATTGCTGAAAGCGATATAGAATACAAAAAGCTTGATGCAGTGCTTATAGCCGGTGACGTTACTGATATGGGTACAAAAATTGCTTTTGGCAGCATTAAAGCGGCAACAGCACCGGTACTTAAAGACGAAACACAGTTCCTTGCCACAGTTTCAACATCTCACGACGACCGAACATTCGGTAAAGATTCTCTTAAAATATACAATAAGATTATGAAGCAGGAACCCGATTTTCATCGGATTATAAACGGTTATCATTTTATAGGTGTTTCTGCTTCTTCTATAAATGGTGAACACTATAGCGATTATCAGAAAAAGTGGTTAATTGAACAGCTGGATGCTGCTGTTGCAGATGATCCGGCTAAACCAATATTTGTTATTCAGCACGAACATATAAGTAATACTGTATTCGGTAGCTCTGATTATGAAGGTTGGGGTATGCCTGATTTTGCAGATATATTAAAAAAATATCCCCAGGTTGTTGATTTTTCTGGTCACTCCCACTACCCTATCAATGATCCACGTTCAATATGGCAAGGCGATTATACTGCTCTTGGTACAGGTGGTTTATATTATTGCGAAATTACTGTTGATGACATTAAAACAGTTCACCCAAAAGGATATCGCTTTGTTTCAACGTTCTGGATTGTTGAGGTTGATGCAAATAACAGAATTCGTTTCAGAGCTGTCGATTTGAAAACTAAACAGTATCTTTGCGAATATATGCTTGATAGTCCGTTTGAGCGCAAGTTTACACCCGAACAGCAGATTTCCGGTTCTAAATCTCCTGTTTTTGCTGATAATGTAAATATTAAACTTGCAGGTAACAAAATTAAATTAGATGCAGCAGAATCAGCAGACGGTAAGCCGATATTTATTTACAGAGCTTTTTCCGTAGACACTGACGGAAACCGAATACCTGTCGGCAAGACTGTAGCATATTACTATAAATACAATGTTCCTGATATGGTAAAAATTGAACTTGAAAATTTATCCGATGATAAATATTCTATAGAAGTTGTTGCTGAAAATTGTTATGGTAAACAGACAGCTCCTTTAAAATTTAAATAAATTTCGCGATTACAATTCATATCTTTTGTAATCGCATTTTTAATAATAAATTAATAATTGTAATTATATAAATTATTGAAATTAACGATTTAATGTGTTAAAATGCTAATACATCCAAATAAAGGAGCGTGGGATTTATGAAAAAAGCAATCAGGCGTGCGATTTCTTTTGCTGTATGTGCATCAACTATTGTTTCTTCACTTGCCGCAGCTGATGCTCAATCAGCTATAGAAACTGACTGCAAAGGTAACTGTGAGCATTCCCCCGTTATTGTACTGCCCGGAATAAATCATTCACCGACGTACCTTTATGATAAAAATGATCAGCCGGTAATGAACGGTGATACTCATATCGGCAGTACATTGATGATAATTAATGAGGCAGCACTTACACCTGCAGCAATTATAAAAGCTATCGGAAGCGTAATAGCTTCTATTATGCTTCAGACGAATATAGGTCTTGATAAAGTAGCTTATGATCTTGTTTCTGATTTGTTTAAATATCAGAGATGTGACGAAAAAGGTAACCACGTTGAGAATCTCAAGACCCGTAGATGGAATTATTCACTCGAATTTATGTCTGATGAAGATCTTGAATGGACATACAGAATGGTTCCTATGCAGTCACTTGTAGAAGAAATCGGAAAAGATCACGTATATTTCTTTACATTTAATCTTGTAGGTGACCCTATGGACTCTGCCGATGACCTGAAAGACTATATTCAAATGGTAAAAGAACAGACAGGTCATGATAAGGTTACGCTTCTGCCTGTAAGCCTTGGCGGTACTATTCTTACAGCGTACCTTGATAAGTACGGTCATAGTGAAATTGACCAGATTGTCAATGCTGTTGCTTGCCTTGACGGTACAGATATTGTAGCAGATTTCTTTGCTAGAGAATTCCGACTTGACGACGAATATCTGTACCACAAATTTATTTCAAATATTATGATAGAATCTGAAGGTAAACCTACTATTGGTTACCTTATAAACACACTGTTACATATTGTTCCGCGGGCCGGTCTGAACGCACTGCTTACTGGTGCCATGAGCGGACTCCTCGACACGCTTATGACTAACTGTCCTCAATTCTGGGCAATGCTCCCCTCTTACAGATATGATGCTCTTGCTGAAAAATATCTGACAGACCAGCCTGAACTTAAAGAAAGAACAGACAGATTTCAGCAAGCAAGGCTTAACCTGAAGAAAAACCTGCTTGACGCAGTCGCAGACGGTGTTCGTGTAAATTCGATTGCAGGAGCTAACCTTGACCTTGGCGAAGAGATGTATACATACTTTAATATTGTTGCATCGGCTGAGAAAGTAAATTCAGACGGTATAGTTAACCTTACATCTACAACACTTGGTGCTACAGGTGCTCACGGTGAGAGAACACTTGATGATATCGAATATAAAAAGAACACATATTGCAATAATCCTGATCACAATCACGTATCTTCAGATAATATGGTAGATACTTCTACAGCTATATTACCTGAAAATACCTGGGTTTTCCTTAATCAGCACCACGAGGTCGGATACAATGATGTTGTGCTCAATCTCGCAAAAGCTATTATTCTTGGTGAAGTAACCGACGTACATTCAGATCCGGTTAATTATCCACAGTATAACGGCCCGTGTTACACTCAGAGCATACGCCGCTGGAAGTTACCTGATGCAAAAAGAATTGATCAGACAACATTAAGTGAAGGAGTTAAAACAGAGCTTAATTCAGCTATTGCAGAATGTGAAGCAGTACTTAAAATGACAGTTGCTGACCAAGCACGAGTTGAAGCTGCCGAAACAAGAATAATAGTTGCTTTACACAATGCAGGTGCTCCGGGTTATGAAAATATCGAAGCACAAAAAGAATCCAAGCTCGATCCGATTCTTGAAAGTATCACATACGCATTAAGTAAAGGAAGCTTAAATCTCCTTGGTGGTGGCAGTATCGTTGATGCCGCAGTTCCGTTTATCAAAAAGGTGTTCAGTCACTTTTTTAAATAAGTCATATTAAATCGAAAGAGGTTAAAATTTATGAAAAAGCTGATTTCAATTCTCCTTGTTTTCTCACTTGTTTTTTCTTCAATGGCACTTATAGCTAATGCAGAAGAAGTTAAAACAGAATGTCAGGGCAACTGTGAGATCTGTCCTTCAATAGTTGTTCCCGGTATCGGACAGTCAAATGTTTGGATTCTTGATGAAAATGGTGATTATTTGCTTGATGATGATGGCGAAAGAGTATCTGCATTCCCCGCTTATTTTGATATCACATCTATCATAACAAAGGTAATTGCTCCTGCACTCCTTACACTTGTTATGCAGAAAGACATCGGTCTTTCTTCTGCTCTTTGTAATGTAGTCCGAGATGCATTTGCAGTAAACGCTTGTGATGAAACCGGCAAAAACACCGGTAACTTTGAGGTTGAAAAATATCTCTACTCTGTTGCAGAATGCAGCGAGTACGAAAAAAAGCAGATCTACAATAATGTTCCTCTGCAGGCTTACGCTGACCAGGTTGGTGAAGATCACCTTTACTACTTTGCATACAACTCATTTGGTAACAATATTGATATCGTAAATGAGCTTTACGATTATATTCAAATGGTAAAAGAAGAAACCGGTCATGATAAAGTAAACATAGTACCTATCAGTATGGGTGGTTCTATTGCAAACGGTCTCTTTGATTATCATCCTGATGTTATGGACGATATCCAGAAGGTAGTTTATATTGTTCCTGCTCTTAACGGCTCAACAATTGTCGGCGATCTTTACACAAAGAATTTTACTTTCTTTGATACTGAGTTCCTTTATAACGGCTTCCTTGAGAGCCTTATGGATGAAGAAGATGCAAGAATGATTGAAGTAATTGCAAGAATTCTTCCTGATGAGGTACTTGACGGTGCACTTCATAACGTAGCGAACTGTCTTGTAGAAGAAGTTGCTGCAAATATTACTGCACTCTGGGGTCTTTGCCCGAAGGAGTATTACCCTGAAGCTTCAAAAGCTCTTCTTGCTGATAAACCCGAGATTAAAAAGCAGACTGATAAATTCTATCAGGCACAGCTTAACTCGAACAAAAACATCCAGACTCTTATAGATAAAGGTGCTGAAGTCTTCAATATTGTTGACTATGATGTACCTCTTTATCAGATTGGCGGCTCATGGAATGACGACAACGGTGATGGTGTTATTCACCTTTCATCTACATCTATGGGTGCGAAGAGTGCAATTGTCGGTGAAACACTTGGTAAGGATTACAAACAGGCTAATACAAGCAAAAACTGTTCTGATCCTACTCATAACCATATCTCCCCTGACAATGTAGTTGATGCTTCTGTCGGTCTCCTTCCTGATACTACCTTCTATTTTGACGGTCAGAACCACGAAAAGACAGCTAGAAATGACATCATTATTTCACTCGCAACAAGAATTCTTGCAACTGATGATATTCACGACGTATATTCAACACCTGATTATCCGCAGTTCAACGGTTCAAGAGACACAAGAGGTCTTAAAAATAATTACATCCCTGCTGCAAAAGCAGTTGACACTTCAACTCTCTCTCCTGAGGTTGCCAAAGAACTTACAACTGCTATCGAGGAAGCTGAAGAATATGTAAACGGTACAATCAGTTACAGCGGTCAGCACCTTGACGTCGAGCAAAAGCTTATTAATGCTATGGTCAAGGCAGGTGCATGGACAATAGAAGAAAAAGAAGAACCTATGCCTGTATTCTCAACAATCAGCCTTCTTCTTTACGATAATTTCGGTACAGACGGTTATTCTGAAATAGTTGCAAATTTCTATACAGGATTTATTAACTTTATTGTTTCAGATGTTGTTAAACCTCTTCTCGGTACAATCTGAATTGAATAATTAAATAATTAAAGCGATATGCCTCTCAATGAAGCATATCGCTTTTAATTTATATTAATTAATGAAATAATTAATATAAATTTTCAAGTGCTTTATATAATTTTAATGCGAAAGGATTTAAAGCATCCCATATTGGTTCATCGTAGAGTGTAATCCACGTAAAAATACGTCTTGTTAAATGCCTCAAATCGTTATCAGATAAATCGTGTCCCTGCCATTCGCCAAACCTTGTAACACCCATAGCGACAAAATCATTGTATAGGTCTTTATTAAGTTTTTCGGCTGCAAATTTATCGGTATTACTTGAATTTTCGGATATTATAATAACAGATTCTGAAACATAAAAAGAATTATCAGAAGCAGAAACAGAAAATAGAAAACAGTTAATAATTAAAAATACAGTTAATAAATAACATAATGGTTTATTAACATTTTTCATATTATAACCTCTTGTTTAAATTGACCAGAAGCTATCAATAAATCGTGTAGCACGATAAGGAAATGCCCTGAAGAAATCGTAAGCATTGTTTTTTAATTTAACACCATCTATAAAGATTGCCGTTTGTGCAGTATGCCCCTCACCTGCCAGAAGAAGTTTTGCAGCAGCTGAAGCAGTTAACGCTATATCATAATCGCCTTCGTTTTTATGAGTAACAACTGCTTTACCATCCTGATATTCAACCTCAAATATGCCTTCGTTTTGTTCAAGGTCATCAACACTTAATAAAGTGAATTTTCCGTATTCATCCGGGTAAACGTTATTTTCAAGCAGTTTTTTAAGATTATATATTCTTCCTGCATATCCGCCCTTATTTTCGTAAGATATATTATCAATTCTATCGGTAAGACAAGCAAAAGGAGAACCTGGATACTGTTTATTTACAATCAGATTTTTTGTTATTCCATCATAATTACGCAAAAATCCAACAATGCCGTATAAAGCTTCGGGATTTAATACAAACAGTTCTTCCACAACAACATCATTAGGGCGGTTGACTTTGAATCTTGTATATCCGTCAGCTTCACCTTTAGAATTTCTGTGTATATATGTATAATCGGCTTCTTCAAGCGGTTTATCACAGAAATGCTTTTTATCTTCGCGTAAACAAATCAGATTTTCCTGCATTGCACATTTATTATGAAGTGCACAAAGCTCATCAATCTGTGCACCTGTGTAAAGCTCTACATCCGTACATCTGGGAATATTCTTAAGGTTTTCAAAAGGAACTTTAATTGCAAACAAGCGGTTAAGATTAGCAAAACCGAATTTTTCATAATACGTTATGGAAAAAGGAGAAAGAAAACCGAAAGTAATATCGTTTTTAATTGCAGATTTTGCAACTTCGTCAAAAATTTCTCTTATTCCACCTAAGCGTCTGTGTTCGGGTTGACTACATACACCACTGAGTACAACAGAATTTAAAATATTGCCGCAATAGTTACATTTGAAATCAAAAACTTCTACACCTGCAATTAGCTTTTCGTTGTTAAATGCACCAATTACGGGGATTTCGACTTCTTTATCTTCTTCTGCATCAAATTTCCATATAAAAGATGCTGCAGATATTTTAAGATAATCTACTGCTTCTTCAGGCTTAATATACCTAATTTCCATAAATTTAACTCCCTTACATTTATCAAAAAACCTCCTGTGCAGTTTATTATATCGCATAGGAGGTTTGATATGTAGCTTTACAAATTAATCTGTGCCTTTGCAGCTTCTTCAAGCTTTTCAATGTCACCTTCAGCAACCATACTGGACATTCTGTTTCTGCGTTCCAGAAGCTCAGCATACATTTTTTCTTTTTTATCGTTGTTCAGATCATAGAATAGCATAGGAATAATACCGAGCGAACCTGTTACAGCAGGTATAATGGTAAACATTGCAAAAAGAAAGAATTTTACCTTGTCTGTTTGCTCTGTGCCGGTTCTGAATGCATTAGCCTCGTAACCAATCATTTTCTTAAGTGCGGTTGTAACAACAGCACTTGTGTTTGATGAAACCTTTGCAGCAATACCTTTTGTAACAGATGCCATTGCTTCAGTACGGTAACCGTTTTTCCATTCACAATAATCCATTGCTTCATTGTACATTTCAGTACCGATAACTGATTTAAGACCGAAGAACAGAGTCCATATAAGTTCCCATAATGCCATAGCAAAGCCCATCGGTACAACTTTCTGATACATACCGCCTGAATAATCTTTTTTCATGCCAATACAGCCGAAAAGGAAAACAGGAATATAAAGAATGTTTCCTATATCTTTTGCAACTATGTAAAGTAAGCGGCTTGAGAATTTCGATCTCATCCAAGGAACCCATGAATAACTCAAAGGACTGATAGGCGCCGCAGGAATGCCGGCAACAAGGGTCATTGATGAGAAATGAAGAACATCTGTATAATAATCATCTTCACTGCCCTTAATCGCAAAGCCACTGAGGAAATCCGAAAGAGTTATAAGTAACAAAGGTTTGTTATTGATAACAGATCTTATTGACTGAATAACGCTCGGTGATTTTATAGACTGCATTACCCTTTCCTTTGAATGATAAAAGAACCAGAAAGAAGCCAGGCTCGAAGCAACAGTTGTAAAAACACCCATGCCTACAAAAAGATGAGTATACGCTTTGGATAACTTTTGTGAGTCGTGAATGAATGCATTACGGAAAACGTCTATCAGAATAGTAACGGCTTGTTCAGGAAGCTTTTCTCCAAAAAAACCTGATGCAAAGTTCGCCAATGTTATAAGACGTGTACGGTCAACCGGATGAGGTGTTATTGTTGCCATAAGACCGGTTCTGGAGATTGTTTGAAAAGTTGTTACACCTTCACGTGTAACCGTAAGCAAAAGATAAAACACGAATTTTATAATATTGGTTTGCGATGTACCTACAAAAAGATGAGGCATAAGCCAATAGAGCGATGTAAGTATACAACCCGGAATAGCAAGAAAAAGAAGATAAGGTCTGAATTTACCCCAACGGGTACGGGTTTTATCTACAACAGCACCAAAGAAAATATCATTGATAATGTCCCAAACGCTGTTAACCGAGTTTACAAAAGTCTGTAAACCGAGATCAATGCCTACAATACTTGTAATAAAGCGCTGAGTAAAAATATTAATATTAAAGCTCTGCGCTGCATCCCAGATAATAAAACCGAGCGTTTCTTTTGTACCGACATAACGTCTGTTAGGCATTGTCTCTAACTCTTTCTGCTCAGCCTGTTTTTGTTGCATATCGCGAAGTTTTTCATATGATTCTCTTGTACCGGATTTAGGTTCTTTATTCTTAGCCATAATTTTCACCTCTGAAAAAATTATGAGTTAATGAGTATTAACATAATTTTCAAGTTAGTTCAGAGCACCAATAACTATTGAACCTGATAAATCATTTATGGCATTCATAAAAAAGATAAATTAGATATATCCTTTTACTTAAATGTAAAAATTAGTCTGCGACTCAGCGTAATAACACTGAGTCGCACAGGAAAACTTTTAAATAAACGATTTAATATTGTTTTATTTTACGCTGTCAAAAATTTCGTAGAAAGTACCGATAAATTTAGATGCTGCATGCTGACCGTAAGAAATGAGGCACCATGTATCACTGTCAAACTCACCGGAATTTTCATTATACTGAAGACCTGCAAGAACGTAGTTTGCGGGGTTAGCAACGTAACCTGCAGCATCGTTCATAAGATCCATAATAATTATATCTTCGCCGGTATACTCTCTGATGGGAGCAAATTCAAAGCCTTCTGCACCACTGCCGCCGATAAGAAGTTCACCGAATGTTTCACCGGGGCTCATATACACCTTCATAGCGTCACCGATTTCAAGGTAACCGACTTCAGAAACAGTGTAATATCTGCCAAGGTCATCAGCAAGAACGTAGTTATCAGCAACAGATGTCTTACCGAGAAGAACAATGATGTTGTTCTCAATTCTTATTGTAAACTGTTTAAGTTTGATGTTAAGTACAGGCTTAACTTCTGTAGCTTCAACTGTTTCGAGGTTTTCGTACCAATTTGTGTAATCGGGATACTCATCTTTACCGCTGTATTTTGCAATACCGAGTTTGTCGCCTGTAGCTTCGTTGAGAGCAATTCTTTCAGCTTCATCCATGCTTAAACCAAGAAGAATGTAGCCGAGCTCATAGCCGTAACGAACAGCTGAAAGATGAGCAGTATTATCAATACCGTCACCGGAGTAATGTCTTGAAGATGTCTGTGTGGAAACAATACCCTGGATAAAGATAAAGTTATAACCCGCAGCATTCATAAGCTTTTCTGTATACCAGATAAAGTCAGCTGTAAACTTCTTATCAAATGAAACAGCTTTATCGGGGTCTGCACTAGCCCAGTCAAAGCTTGCTGACTCGGGATGGCAACCGAATGTAGAAATAATTGTAGGAGTCTTTGTATTATCAATGGGCATGAACTCAAGCTTGTAGAGATATGTAT
>JAZSEX010000039.1:0-4297 GCA_045531935.1 Acutalibacteraceae bacterium
TCTTTTAATTTCATCATTTCTTTTTCATATTGCTTGATGTTTCTGTAACTTCTGGGCATAAAAATTCCTCCTATGGTAGTTATCTTTATTCTACCATAGGAGGGTGTTTTTTTCATTGTCCGTTTTTTACGGACCTATGCACAGGCATTCGGGATTTTTACAATTTATCTGTTCTTTATATCTGACGGAATATCGTTATATTCTGCTTGCTTACAATTGAATGACTCAATTCCTCGGCTGAATAATATCTCACTGAATTGGGGCGTTTTTTGGCATATTTTGCTGAGCTGATTTATTAAAGCTCTTTTTCTATAAGTTCTGTAACACTTTCTGTAGTGTAGTCCGCTAATTCTTTGATGTAATTTACACCGTTATTCATTGCGTATGACCGGAATTCTTTTATCATTGCTGCATCGTTAATGTTATCTCCTACAGCAATAACATCTTCGTACTTGCAGTTTAATATATCAAGCAGCAGATAAATTCCTTTGGCTTTATCCATATCGCTTCTGACAATATCAATGCAGGTGCCGTTTTGCAGCGGATTTACATATTCTCCGAATTTTTCTTTTATTGTCGCCGTTACTTTTTCTGCAGTTTCATAGTCGGGCAGAGCTGTACTTATCTGATTAAAATACGAAATTAACGGTGCGTTTTCTAAAGAATATTCTCCGATTTCTTTGCACTTACTCTTATCTGCATATATCATACACGGAAAATCTGTCAGAACGCATCCCCAGCGGCATCCGATCTCAAACATCAGTTTAAGCAGCGGCTTGGCTATATCACCGTCACATATTATGTCTGATACTTTTTCACCTTTTGAATTAAGTATTATTGCACCGTTAGTAGCTACAAAAAAATCAATCTCTAAATTGTCTTTCTTCAGAATATCAAGAGCATCCTTCATACCTCTGCCGCTTACAATTGCGAATATGTTACCCGAATCTCGCCATTTTTTTATTGCTGCTCTTTTTTCGTCATCTATTCCGCCATGGTTAAGAGTTCCGTCATAGTCGCTGGCAATTATTTTCATTTATAATGGTGCTCCTTTGCATATTCTTGATTACATTTTAATTTAGTGTCTGGTTAATGTCAATACAGCATATAATGAAAATCCCCGGCTAAACCGGGGATTAATCTTACTCTTTATTCTGTGTAGCTACAATGTTACTGCCGAATACGTCTTCAATAATAACGTCACCGATCGAAATCGGAAGTTCAGCTTTAACGCTGTTGATTATTTCCATACATTCGCTCATTTTTTCTTTGGGAATCGGCTTATCGGTTTTAACTGAAACCAAACTGCCGTCCTTGCATCTTACGGTAGAAGTAATGGTTCTTTTAGGTGCAGTGAATTCGGTTTCGGCGTATGCTTTACCTCTGGGGCAGGTGTGACCGGTGATTTCAATTATTGTTTTATCTTCAGTCTTAACTGTAAGTTCACAACCCAGCGGACATATAATACAAGTAAGTTTTCTTTCCATATTACTTCTCCTCCAAAGAAAAATACAATTCATTCACGTTTTCGAATATTTCTTTCTTCAAAGTTATGGATTCCATCTCTCCGGGAGCTACCTTTACTTTTTTCTTTGATAAAAGAGTATTTTTACCGTCGCTTACATTGATAATAACGTTTTTGTAGATGTTAGAAACTCTGAAGTATACTGCTACGTCTTTTTTCTTTGTTATTCTCTGGGGGACAGTGTAACGGATTTTACCGTCAGTATTAATGGGAATAAGAATGTTTTCATCTTTCTTTCCGTTAATATATTCTACTGCAGCTTTACCTGCAATTTCAGCTTCTTCTGAAACGTAGTCTACAAGGTCGTGTACGTGCAGAACGTTACCGCAGGAGAAAATACCTTCAACAGATGTCTGTCTGTCCTGGTCAACAACAGCACCGCTTGTAATAGGGGAGAGGTTAACGTTAGCTGTTTTTGAAAGCTCATTTTCAGGAAGAAGACCGACAGAGAAAAGAATTGTATCACAAGGAATGTATTCTTCTGTGCCTTTGATGGGTTTTCTTTGGTCGTCTACTCTTGCAATAGTAACGCCTTCGACTCTGTCTTTTCCGTGAATCTGAATTATTGTGTGGCTTAATTTAAGCGGTATACCGAAGTCATTCAGACACTGTTCGATGTTTCGTGCAAGACCGCCTGAATATGGCATAAGCTCACATACCGCGTGAACCTTTGCACCTTCGAGTGTCATTCTTCTTGCCATAATAAGGCCGATGTCACCGCTGCCTAAAATAACAATATTTTTTCCGGGAAGATAGCCTTTCATGTTGACATATTTCTGTGCTGTGCCGGCACTGTAAATGCCTGCAGGACGGCTTCCCGCAATGTTAAGTGCACCCTTGGATCTTTCTCGGCAACCCATTGCTAAAATAACAGCTTTGGCTTTTATTTGGAAAAGACCGTCTTCAGTGTTGGTTGCGGTAATAACCTTGTCTTCTGTAACATCAAGAACCATAGTATTCAACTTAAATTCAATACCAAGTTCTCTTACCTTTTTTTCGTATCTCCAGGCATATTCCGGTCCGGTAAGTTCTTCACCGAATTTGTGAAGTCCGAATCCGTTGTGAATACACTGCTGTAAAATACCGCCAAGGTTACTGTCTCTTTCAAGTATAAGAATGTCTTTTACTCCACTTTCATATGCTGCAATAGCAGCACTCATACCGGCAGGACCGCCGCCAATAATTACAAGATCTTTCATTGTGACTGTCCTCCTTTAGTAATGCCGATGTTGATTAATGATTCTCCGCCGAATTTGGTTACGCTTTCATAAGGAACGTTAAGCTCGTTTGAAAGTATCTCTGTTACGTACGGTCCGCAGAAACCGCCCTGACAGCGTCCCATCTGAGCACGTGTCCTTCTCTTGACTCCGTCAAGATCATGGGGCTGTGGATTACGGCGGATTGCTTCAATAATTTCGCCTTCAGTAATGCCTTCACATCTGCATACGATTCTTCCGTAAGCAGGGTTTTCTTTAATAATACTGTTCTTTTCTTCCGCTGAAGCTTCATGGAAAGCATAATAAGGCTTTCTTACAGGATTGTAATCGGGATTAAAAGTCAGCTCAAGTCCGTCTTCTTTTAACATATCTTCAATATATTCTGCTATTGCAGGTGAAGAGGTGAGACCGGGAGATTCAATTCCGGCTGCATTGATAAATCCTTTTTTAGGTGAATTTATAATGAAATCTCCGGTACTTCCGACAGAACGTAATCCGCAGAACGATGTTATGGTTTTATTAATCGGTACTGCTTTGGCTGTTTTTTTTGCATTGCTCAGAATTGCATCAAATCCGATTGAAGTAGTGTCCTTATCTTCTTTATCAGTTATATCATATGATGTTGGACCTAAAAGCAGATTGTCATGAACAGTAGGTGTAATCAAAATACCTTTACCCATTTTGGAGGGAGTTCTGAAAATTGTATGTGAGAATATTTGCTCGTTTTCTCTGTCGAGAAGAATATATTCTCCTCTTCTCGGATGAATATCGAATGAATTATCACCGATCATTCTTGCAATTTCATCTGAGTAAACACCTGCACAGTTGATAACATAACGAGTCGTTACTGAATCATTATCCGATGAAATTCTATAACCGTTTTCAATTTCAATTATTTCAGAAACCTTAAAGTTACACTTTAATTCTGCACCGTTATCCATAGCATTACCAACAGCAGAAATTGTAAGAGTATAAGGACATACAATTCCGCCTGTAGGGGCATATAAAGCGCAAATAACGTCATCTGAAAGATTTGGCTCGATACGGTGAAGCTCTTCTTTTTCAATGATACGTAAACCTTCAACGTTATTGGCTGTTCCTCTTTCCAAAAGCTCGTTAAGAACGGTTCTGTCTTTTTCGTTGAATCCTACAACCAATGATCCGTTTTTCTTGTATTTTACTCCGAGCTCTTTGCAGACGGATTCCATCATTTCATTGCCGCGAACATTGAGTTTTGCTTTCAGACTGCCGGCTTTAGCATCGAAACCTGCGTGGACTATTGCTGAGTTTGCCTTCGAAGCACCCATAGCAACGTCGTTTTCACTTTCCAAAATACAAATTCTTAACTTGTATTTTGAAAGTGTACGTGCTACAAGACCGCCAACTACGCCTGCTCCTATAACTGTTACATCGTACATACACTCATCTCCAGTTTTCTACAGTTAATTGCTTTTCGATTTATTATAACGCTATTCAATCAAAATGTAAATCATCATAAGAATAATTTTAAAAACTTTTTATTAATTTATTTTAAATTTATTAATCTACAATGAAT
>JAZSEX010000028.1:0-19694 GCA_045531935.1 Acutalibacteraceae bacterium
GGACGAGGTTGCAAAGGCTCTTAAGAAGATGGATGTAAAGATTGAAAGCATCTATGAAGAAGAACCCGATGCAGGTCTCGGCAACGGCGGTCTCGGCAGACTTGCCGCCTGCTATCTCGACGGCCTTGCAACCCAGGGCTATAACGGTATGGGCTACTCCATTCTTTATGAGTTTGGTATTTTCAAGCAGAAAATCATCGACGGCTGGCAGACAGAGATGCCTGACTTCTGGCTTCCCGGCGGTGAAGCATGGCTTGTTGAACGTCCGCAGAGTGCTCAGGAAATCCGATTTGAAGGCTGGGTAGAAGATTTCTGGGATACTCACTATCACCACGTTGAACTCAAGGACTATACAGCTATCAAGGCTGTACCCTACGACCTCTTTGTACCCGGTAAAGACGGTAAGGCTGTAAGCGTACTCCGTCTGTGGTCTGCAAAGGCACCCGGTCTTGATATGGAAAACTTCAATCAGGGTAACTACCTCAAGGCTGTCGAGCAGAATGCTATGGCTGAGGTTATCAGCAAGGTACTCTACCCCTCAGACAACCATCCCGAGGGTAAGAGCCTTCGTCTCAAGCAGCAGTACTTCCTCGTTTCCGCATCAATTCAGGATATTGTTGCACGTCATCTTCGCACATACGGCTCAATCGAAAACTTTGCCGAGAAGAATGCAATCCATATCAACGACACTCATCCCACACTCGCAATCCCCGAGCTGATGAGAATATTCCTCGACGAATGCGGCTACGGCTGGGACCCTGCCTGGAGAATTGTACGCAACACTGTTGCATACACCATCCACACAGTTATGAAGGAAGCACTTGAGTGCTGGAGTGAAGACCTCTTCCGCCGTCTGCTTCCCAGAATTTATCAGATAACAAAAGAAATTGACAACCGCTACAGAAGCTACGCTTGGTCAATCACTTACGATGCAGACTATGTTGAGCGTACAGCAGTTATATCAAACGGCACTGTCCGTATGGCAAACCTCTGTGTTGTTGCAGGCCACTGCGTAAACGGTGTTTCTGCTCTTCACAGCCAGATTCTCAAGGATACAGTATTCAACGATTACTACCGTCACACACCTGAGAAATTCACAAACGTCACAAACGGTATTGCTCACCGCCGTTGGCTCAACCAGTCAAACCCCGAGCTTGCATCCTACCTCACCTCTCTTATCGGTGACGGTTTCACATACAATGCGGATGAGCTTATCAAGCTTCGTGAATACAAGGATGATAAGGCTGTACTTGCAAAGCTCGAAAGCATCAAGCTTGCAAACAAAGAGCGTTTTGCAAAGCTTATCTACAAAAAGCAGGGCGTCAAAATCGACCCGAATTCAATCTTTGACGTTCAGGTAAAGCGTCTGCACGAGTACAAGCGTCAGCACCTCAACGCTCTTCAGATTGTTTCAAAATATCTTGCAATCAAGGAAAATCCCGACGGTGATTTCACACCTCACACCTACATCTTTGCCGCAAAGGCTGCGCCCGGCTACGTAGTTGCAAAACGAATCATCAACTTCATCTGCGAGCTCGGCAAGCTTATCGATGCCGACCCCGATGTAAGAGGCAGACTCAAGGTTGTATTTGTTGAAGATTATAACGTATCAATGGCTGAGGCTCTTATGCCTGCTGCAGATATCAGTGAGCAGATTTCACTTGCAGGTACAGAGGCAAGCGGTACAGGTAATATGAAGCTGATGCTCAACGGTGCTGTCACACTCGGCACAATGGACGGTGCAAACATCGAAATCCACGAAGCTGTCGGTGACGATAACATCATCATCTTCGGTATGAAAACACCCGAAGTCAACGAGCTTAAGCCTCACTATAATCCTCACACCTACTATGAAAACAACAGCGAGATTCACAAGGTTGTTGACTTCATCAACAAGGGTATCAACGGCAAGATGTTCCCCGACGTCAGTGCCTCTATCATCTACCACGATCCCTATATGGTCCTTGCTGACTTTGCCGACTACCGTCAGGCTCAGCTCAAGGCTGAAGAGCTCTGGAAAGACCGTGAAACATGGAACAGAATGTCACTTATGAACATTTCCGGTGCAGGCAGATTTGCCGCTGACAGAGCTATAAACGAGTATGCCGCAAACATCTGGAATACTCAACCTGCAGTAAAACCTGCAGCCAAGCCCGAAAAGAAGGCAGCAGCAAAAAAATCTGCAGCAAAAACCTCAGAAAAGAAAACAACAAAAAAGGCTCCCGCTAAAAAAAGTAAATAAAATCTTGACAAAGAGATATTATAAGACTAAAATTGAATAAATGAAGTTTAATTGCTTCAAATTCTCTATCAAAGGAGGCAAACTGTTTTGGACAGTAAGGACAGCATACCTTTATGTTGCTCAGCTTTTAAAACAAAACAGCGTTCGTTCTGTGCCCTCGGCTCAGCGTGCATTGGCCTCCCCACCCTTATCAGGTAACAGAGAGCCGATTTAGTTTGCATTGCCCTTTCCGCACAGAATGATATGCGGAAAGGGTATTTTTTATGGATGAAAAGATTTTTGACGAACTTTTCGAGTTGCTCAACGCAGGAAAGTTCGGCACTTTAAAATCAGAGCTTTCTGAAATGAATGAGGTTGATATAGCCGAATTCTTCAGCTCGCTCGAACCCAAACAGCAGCTTCTTGTATTCCGTATACTGCCAAAGGATATTTCGGCAGAGGTTTTTGCCTACCTCGAAAGCGAAGACCAGATGAACATCGTTAACTCAATCACAGACCGTGAGCTGAGTGAACTTGTTGACGAACTTTTCCTTGACGATACAGTCGACTTCCTTGAGGAAGTACCTGCAAGCGTTGTAACACGTGTTCTCAAGATTGCGGACAAAGAGACAAGGCAGCTTATCAACCGCTTCCTGCGTTACCCCGAAAACAGTGCAGGCAGCATTATGACAATAGAAATGGTGCAGCTTCACGATAACCTGACGGTTGCACAGGCTATTGAAAACATACGCCGTACAGGTATAGATAAAGAAACCATCTACACCTGTTACTGCATAGATAAAGCCCGTCACCTTGTCGGCACAATCAACCTGAGTGAACTCATCTTCAACGAGGACAATACTCTTCTGAGCGAGATTATGGAAGATGACGCTTCACTTATCAGTGTAAATACACTCGATGACCAGGAATACGTTGCCGATATAGTCCGCAAGTACGACCTTCTGAGCGTGCCCGTAACCGATAACGAAGGCAGACTTGTCGGTATCGTTACAATCGACGACGCCGTCGACGTTATGGAAGAAGAGGTCACAGAGGACTTTGAGAAGATGGCGGCTATGACCCCGTCTGATGACGAATACCTCAAAACAGGCATATTCAAGCTTGCACGTAACCGTATCCTCTGGCTGCTTATCCTTATGATTTCGGGCACATTTACCGGTATGATTATTGAAGGTTACGAAACCCTTCTTTCAGGCTTTGTCGCTCTCACCGCTTCCATGCCTATGCTTATGGGTACCGGCGGTAATGCAGGCAGTCAGGCATCTACGCTTATCATACGCGGTCTCGCCGTCGGTGAAATCGAAATCAAGGACTATTTCAAAATCGTATTCAAAGAGCTTCGTGTTGCCGCAATCTGCGGTGTCGTACTGGGCCTGGCAAAT
This sequence comes from Acutalibacteraceae bacterium, assembly GCA_045531935.1. Classification (GTDB taxonomy): domain Bacteria; phylum Bacillota; class Clostridia; order Oscillospirales; family Acutalibacteraceae; genus UBA8612. Next base: position 3,625 of record JAZSEX010000028.1, read on the forward strand.
ATACTGCGAATGTATTTGTTCAGCGAGGGCGACCTTAAGGTTTTCCTTGTTGTTTCACTTGCAATGTTTATTGCAATCGTTGTTGCAAAGCTCATCGGTTGTTCGCTTCCGATTTTTGCAAAAATAGTAAAGCTTGACCCTGCGCTTATGGCAGGTCCGATGATTGCAACTCTTGTTGATATCGTAACACTTGTTATTTACTTTGCCCTTGCAAAAACATTCCTCTTTTAATAAAAGGAGTCTGTATGCATTACATCCCCTACAATCCCCGTCTCAATTTTCATAAAAACATTTTCGGTGCAATCTGTGAAGGCTGCACCGTTTGTTTACGTGTCATACTTCCCCGCGATATGCAGTGCAGCGGTGTAAGGCTTGTATGGCACCGTGACGGTGAAATTAAAAACAGATATTCACTTGACTGGGACTGTATGGAAGGCAACAACGAAGAATGGTGGAAAATATACTTCACACCCGAAACATCAGGTCTTTATTGGTATCATTTTGAGTACGATATTCCGTACGGCAAAGGTGAGATACGAAAAACAACCAACAATGTCGGCAAATTCTGCAGCGACGGTGAGGAATGGCAGCTGACAGTTTACCGCAAAGATTTCAAAACACCCGACAGATTAAAAGGCGGAGTTATCTATCAGATTTTTCCTGACAGATTTTACAGAGCCGATACCGTACTTCAGGAAATTCCGGATGACCGCATACTGCGTGACGACTGGGGTGCACAGCCGGAATGGAAACCAAACGAATACGGCAAGGTGCTGAATAACGATTACTTCTGCGGTAACCTCAAGGGCATAGAAGAAAAGCTCAACTATATTGCTTCTCTCGGTGTCACCTGCATTTACCTTAACCCAATATTCGAAGCCCATTCAAATCACCGCTACAACACAGCCGATTACACAAGAATTGACCCTCTGCTCGGTAGTGAGAGTGATTTTATATCGCTTTGTGAAAAAGCCAAAGAAAAAGGTATTGACATAATTCTCGACGGTGTTTTCAACCATACCGGCGACGACAGTATATATTTTAACAAAAAGAGCAGATACCCGACTCAGGGTGCTTACAATTCAAAAAGTTCACCTTATTACCGATGGTACACATTCCGCCGTTGGAATGATGACTACGAGTGCTGGTGGGATTTTGATACTCTGCCCAACGTAAACGAAAAAAGTGAAAGCTACTGCGATTTCATTTTCGGTGATGAAGGTGTTATACGCAAATGGCTCAGACTCGGTGCTTCAGGCTGGAGGCTTGACGTTGCAGACGAATTGCCCGACGAATTTCTCGACAAGCTCAACGCCTGCGTAAAAAGTGAAAAGAGTGATGCCGTAATCATCGGCGAAGTGTGGGAGGACGCGTCAAACAAGCTTGCCTACCACAAACGCAGAAGATATCTGCTGGGCGGTCAGCTTGATTCGGTTATGAACTATCCGTTTGCCGATGCGATAATGTACTTTATGCGTACGGGTATCGCCAACGGCTTTATGGACAAAATTCTCACAATTCTCGAAAACTATCCTCCGCAGTGTATACCGGTGCTTATGAATCATATCGGCACGCACGACACAATGCGGGCCATAACGGCAATGGTCGGTGAGAGCTGTGAGGGACGTGACAGACAATGGCAGGCGCAGCAGAAACTTACTGATGAACAGTACGAAATCGGTGTGCAGATGCTGAAAACTGCCTCTGCAATTCAATTCACCTTACCCGGTGTACCGAGTATATACTACGGTGACGAAGCAGGTATGACAGGATACAAAGACCCGTTTAACCGTGGCTGTTATCCCTGGGTTAACGAAAACCGAGAGCTTATCGGTTGGTATCAGGCACTCGGTCAGATACGTAAAGAAAACTCCGCACTTTACGACGGCAGTTTTCACCCCGTATCCGAGGCAGCGGGCTGTATAGCTTACGTTCGAAGCACCTACGGCAACCGCATTATGCTTATTGCCAACCGCAACGTACACCCTATCACCTACTACCTGCCAGAAGACTGGCACGGTGCAAAGCTGCTCCTCGGCGGTACAGATATTGACCGCACAAGCGTTGACATCCCGGCATACGGTGCCGTTATATTGACGGATTGACATTATAAATAAAAATTGACATTACAAATAAAATATGAGATAATATAATAAATCTTTTTGGAGGTTACGCATTATGAAAAAATCAGCAAAACTCCTGAGCATATTGCTCACAGCAATTCTCCTTTTCCAGACAGGCATTATGGTATTTGCCGCAGACGAAAGCTACACAATCGTTTCTCCCTACGCTGATGTAGTATGGGAAGGCGACAATGCATGGGGTGCTTACAAGGGCACCACACACACTCACACAACCTACAGCGATGCTGAGCTTGATCTGCCTATTATGATCAAGGGCTACTACGAACGCGGCTTTGATTTCGTTGCAAATGCTGACCACGGTGTTACAGGCGTTGAATGGAACAAAGAGCCTGCTCGTCCCATCCTTTATCTTTATCAGTATATTCTCGGTAATAAGGTCAACCACCTTACAGACGAAGAGTACGAAGGTATCACAAGCGGTACATATCCGCTCGAAAACGGACAGCCCAGAGGCAAAGGTATGACCTGCGTTACAGGTGGTAACGAGCTCGGTTACATAACTCTTACCAAGAGCCACATAAACGGCTACTTCAAATCCTCCGATATCGGCAACGCTTGGGACGGTGGCGAAAACAGCTACGAAGAAGCTGTTAAGTTTGTTGACGATAACGGCGGTCTTTCACACATCAACCATCCCGGTGACTGGCTCCAGTCCAACCAGAATCCTGACGTTGTAAACGATCCCGAAATGGTCAAATATTTCGGTGATATTATCCTTAAGTACGACTCCTGCCTCGGCACAGAGGTTTTCAACGAGAGAAACGGTACAACAGGTTACGACAGAATCCTTTGGGATAACCTCCTTATGTATTGCCTGCCCTACGGTAAAAACGTTATCGGCTACAGCAACACAGATGCTCACTGGCTCGAGACAATCGACACTTCCTTTATGATTTTCATGATGGAAGAAAATACAGAAGAAAAAGTATACGAAACAATGCAGAGCGGTGCTTTCTTCTCAGTTACAAGAAAGCTTCGTGCAAACGAATTTGAAATCGGTCCGACAGAGGAATTTGATGTTTCAAACACAGACCTCCCCTACCCGATGTTCTCAAACGTTATCACAGACGGTCACAAGGTAAGCGTTGACTACTCCGATGCAAAGCAGATTCAGTGGATTGCAGACGGTAAGGTTATCGCAAAGCAGGCTGTTGACGGCAACGGCTCATACACAATCGACCTCGACACAATCGAAGGTGCAGAGGACTTCACATACATCCGTGCAGAGATTCTCGGCGAAGGCGGTATGTGCCTTACTCAGGCTTTCGTTATTGACGACGGCAGTGCTCCTCTCACATGGGAAGAGGAAGTTGTCGAGATGACATTCTTCGAGAAGTTCATGGCTTGGTTTATGGATACAAGAATCTACGTTCTCTTCCAGGAAATCTCAAGAGCTATAGGCTGATAAAACAAACTCAAAACCGCTACTCAGTACGAGCAGCGGTTTTTTACTTGCAAGAAATTGAATTCTGTATTATAATAATATAAATACGCTTTGAAAGGAGAAAAGATATGGCTGAACTTAAAACAGAGTCGCTCGGCAACGGTGTTTTTGCCGTACTCAGCGAAATACATACCTTCGGCACGGATGCTTTTCTTCTTTACGATTTTGCTCAGGCTAAGAGAAAAGAAAAAATATGCGACCTTTGCAGCGGCTGCGGAATTATTCCTCTGCTGATGTTGAGAGAAGAAAAACAGCACCCCGTAACAGCGGTCGAAATTCAGCCTGATGCCTGTGAGCTGATACAAAAAGGCATTGAAATGAGCGGTCTTCAGGGCAAGCTGATCGTGCTCAATAAAGACCTTAAAGAATTAAAAGATGACATCGAAGCAGGTGCATTTGACCTGATTACCGTCAACCCTCCCTACTTCCCTGTCGGCAGCGGTTACGACTGTGAGGATGAGCCGCACAGATTGATACGCAGTGAGGTTGGCTGTACGCTTGACGATATCGTCCGTCAGTCAGCGTGGCTTCTCCGTTCAGGCGGCAGGCTGTGTATGTGCCACCGACCCGAAAGGCTGACGGATATAATCTGCTCAATGAGAGCGAATAAAATCGAGCCCAAAAGACTGAGATTTGTCGCAAAGAATGAAAAGAGTGCACCCTGGCTTGTACTTATTGAAGGCAAGAAGGATGCAAAATCCTCACTCAGCACAGAAAAAACACTTTATATGAACGACGAAAACGAACTCGAAAGGATATACGGCGGCTATGCAAACTGAAAACAAAACAGGCACACTTTACATTGTCGGCACGCCGATAGGCAACCTCGGCGATTTTTCACCGCGTGCGATTGAAGCACTTGAAAATTGCGATTTCATAGCCGCAGAAGATACAAGAGTAACCCTTAAGCTTCTCAACCGATTTGAAATCAAAAAGCCTATGGTAAGCTACCACGAGCACAACCGAATGGAACGTGGCGGTCAGATAATAAGCCGTATTTCCGCAGGTGAAAACTGCTGTCTTGTAACTGATGCAGGTATGCCTGCTGTATCAGACCCGGGTGAAGACCTTGTAAGACTCTGCCACGAAATGAATATCCCCGTCGCTTCTGTCCCCGGCCCCTGTGCATTTGTCACCGCACTTGCCCTTTCGGGAATGAGCGCGAAGCGATTCACATTCGAGGGCTTCCTCAGCGTAAACAAGGTAAGCCGCAGAGAGCATCTGGCACGGATACAAAGCGAAAAACGCACAATGTGCTTTTACGAAGCACCTCACAAACTGCCTGCCACACTCAAAGATATGGCACAGGCACTCGGTGACCGTAAAATAGCAATCGTGCGCGAAATAACCAAGATTCACGAGCAGGTAATTCACACCACACTCTGCAAAGCCGCAGAGGAATATGCCGACGGTCAGCTCAAGGGCGAAATCGTACTCATAGTCGAAGGTGCACCCGAAGAAGCTGAAACACCGTCAACAATAGAAGAAGCCGTTGAATTCGCCGCAAAACAGCTCGAAAAAGGCGTTTCAGCAAGTGAAGCTGCAAAGTTAGCCGCCAAAGCTACAGGCTTCAAAAAAGGCGATATTTACAAGATTCTGATAGATCGGGGAGAATAATAAAAATGAACGGATTTATTGAAAGCATAAAACACTTCTGGTATCTTTACCTGCTTCTTGCACTGCTTATCATCCTTACGGTATTTGTGTTCAAAAAAGCTGTCGGTGCCGCATCAAAGCACAGTAAGGATTTCAACGAAAACCTTGCAAAAGCCAAGCGTGCAAAAGAGCTTCGTGACGCATATTCGGCTCTCACCGAAGAGGTAATCTCCTCTGCCCCTGCCGATACACTTTTTGAGGGCACGGCACTTTGCCTCGAATACATCTGTCAGAAAAGTGAAGATACAAACAATTTTTACGAGTCTATGTCACAGGGTGAAAAAGACGTCTACGCACTGTATTATCTGATTTCAGACGCATCCGACGGTAACCTTTCAACCTTCTTCAAATCGAGCTACAGACCGCTTACAAGCGACGCTGTATCAGCGGCAGAAAAAATGCTCGACAGTGAAACCTACAAGGTAATCAAAATGATGTTTGACAGATATGACGAGAATAATGAAGAAATGTCAGTTATACCCCACGAAATCGACAGACTCAACGGAGAATTCCGTGACCTGACAGCAGGCAAAAATCTTTTTGTTGTCGGTGGAGAATATATCAAATCAAACCCGAAAGAATTTATAAAATAAATTCTATCTTTAAAGCATAAAAGAGGTACGGTTCATTCATACGCCCACACCCGATAAGGAAGTATTTGTTTCTCGAGAAAAATTCCCTGTATCTTTGTCAAAAGCCTCGCAAGGCGACAGCCTTGCTGCGTTTTTGCCTTCAATACAAGAAATTTTATACTCTTACGAAACTGCGAAGCACTTTAAAATGAAATTTTAAGATACAAGAAAAGAAAAATCCCACAGATAATGCTAACGCATATCTGTGGGATTTGACGATTTATTGTACTAAAAAATTTGCATTTTAAAGAAATACTGCCTAATCGGGTGTGGGCGTATAGTGTGTCCTTTTTGTTTATCTGCTGTTTGCCATATCAACCATACCGAAGTAGAAGTCTTCAAACGATGTCGGATAATGCTTTGTACCGCAGAAATCGAAGTGATCCATACCGTACATAGTGTCGAGGTAATACCATCTGCCGGGCTGAATTGTTTCACCTGCGGCAACGCTATCCTCATAATCCTTTGCCGTTGCGGCATCGGAATCGGGATAAAGTGCAGAAGCAAGCGGCACAATACCGTCGTTTACTGCCCAGTCACCCTCGATTTTAACACCGTCAATCGTCATACCCTTTGTCAACGCAAGCATTGCACCCGAAATAAAGAATATCGGGTTGAGGGTTTTAATGCTGTCGTCGGCAGTTGTGTAAGAATAGTAATATGTGTTTTCGGCAAGCTTAATCGTTTTATTCAGCTCTGCCGCACCTCTGAGAGTCATATCGTAAGCACAGTTGTCGTTGGAACGGTAGAAATTCCATATTCCGTTCAGATCGGGAAGAGCACGGAATTCATCCTGCGCAGGGGTCAGACCGAAATGGCTGAGCTGGAATGAGAAAACAAGGAAGTTATTGCCGAATATACCGCCCAGCATATTGATTGCCGTACTGATGAGCAGTATTGTAAACTGCGGGTCGGTAAGAATATTTGCAACCTGAGAGCCGTTGTGAGGAGCGGAAAGAGTGATGCAGGAATGAACAAGGTCATGACCGCCCTTAAAAAGCTCACTTGTATCCTCACCCGTTACAGCAACCTCATCCTCATTACCGTATGCAAGCAGAGACGTGAGCAGACGCACGGTTGCACCACCGAAAGAGTGACCGACGAGATTGATTTTAGTCTGCATATCCCAGGGCTCGCCCATAAGAGCCTCACCCTCGTAGCTGAAGCCGTATCTTGCGTGACCGTGTGCTTTTGCGTGAGCTTCACCGTAATCGACAACCGTACCCATAAGTTGGGCATATACCTCGCACGCTCTGTCCCACGCACTGCTGAGAGGTCCTACGGCAGGAGCATAGGTTTCGATACCTTTTTCGTTGAGCATTTTAATCATATCGGTTTCGCTGAGTCCGAGTCCGCCGCCCCAATAAGGTGACATAGAATAAAATTTATTTTCCGGTGCCCATCCGCCCATACCGTGAACAAAAATGTATGGATAGTCACTGCCGTTGCCATCCTCAGCTGAAGCAGGCAAGGCAAGCATACAAAAAACAAGAGTAACACTCAGAAATAAAGCTGTTAATTTTTTGAGCATTTTTTATTCCTCCGTATAGTAAGTCTGGATATATTATAATTCCTCTTTGTTAAGTAAAAGTAAACTGCGTATTATCAATCAATTAAGCACAATATATCTTTTTACGGCATAACCCTCTCTGCCGCCGTAGTTTACCCTGTACCAATCTCCGTCTTCACCGAGTACCTGCACCTTTTCGCCATTGTAGGCACGTGCAATTATCGGGGCTGTCAAAGACGGATTGCGTCTTATATTGAGCGAGCCGCTTGTGATATTCACAGTGCCGACCTGACCTCTGACAGGATTCACAAAGGGCACACCGAAATACTCTGCAACTGATTCGGCAAGAGTTTTTGCTATAGTATCTACGTTATCCACAATCCAGTTTGCATCGTCTTCATTATCGTGATATGCGACCTCAACGAGCACACTCGGCATAGTCGGCTGACGCACTTCACCGAGTGCTGTTGTTGCTCTAATATCCACAAGCTCGGGATAGGGATAAATCTCCTTAAAATTATCAGCGATAATCTGAGCAAAGCGTTTGCCGTTTCTGCTGGTAGGATAGTAAAAAACATCTGTACCCATAAGCTGACCGTAGATGCGGTCAGGCGATGCGTTAGAGTGGATTGCAAGGTACAAATCGTAGCCGCCTGCGTTACCCTGACGGATTGAGCTTGCGGCAGTCATATCGGGCGTATTGCGACCGAAATCAATGCCACTTGCTTCAAGGTAAGGCTCCATTGCATCGGCAACAAGATTCATATAATATTCTTCCGTGCCGCCTATTACGTAGAGATTATTTTCCTGAGTTGACGGGCTTAAATATACGCTTGGCATTATTTCTTCCTCCCTGAAAATATATACTGAATATATACTATGCAAAAGGGAAGTTTAAGTTTACTGTAAAGTTTAATCACTTTACTTTTATTGCAATATTGCTATAGAAATTGTTTTGTGATATAATAAAGCTCACAGGAGGTGAAGCAAGATGAGTATATCAATACCAGAAAACGTAATGACAGCATTGGGTATACTTACCAAAAACGGCTATTCTGCTTATGCTGTAGGCGGTTGCGTACGTGACAGTCTGCTCGGCAACAAACCAGACGACTGGGATATATGCACCTCTGCTTTACCCGAACAGACAGCTGAATGTTTCACAGATTACCGTGTAATTCCCACAGGTGTAAAGCACGGAACCATTACAGTAATTGTCGAAAAACCGCTTGAAATAACCACCTTCCGTATTGACGGCGATTACCTCGATAACCGCAGACCAAACGAGGTTTTATTCACACGAAAACTCGAAGATGACCTTTGCAGACGTGACTTTACGGTAAACGCAATGGCTCTGAGCGCTGACGGAGAAATAACCGACCTGTACGGCGGACAGGAAGACCTTGAAGCAAAGCTGATACGCTGTGTCGGCTGTGCCGAAAAAAGGTTTGAAGAAGATGCACTGCGTATTATGCGTGCACTCCGTTTTGCTTCGGTTTTAGGTTTTGAAATTGAGCACAAAACAGCTCACGCAATACGCTCAAAAAAGCATCTGCTCAAAAACATTGCCGCAGAAAGAATTGTAAAAGAATTTACAAAGCTGCTTTGCGGAGACTGCACTCAGATACTGCGAGAATACGCTGAGGTAATAAAAATTTTTCTGCCTCTCGGAGATTTTGATGAAGATACTTTGGACTTTATCGAATCATCGCCCAAAAATCCGTTGCTCAGGCTGTCTGTACTTCTTGCAAAATCAGCAACTCAAGAAGCTGAAAAATTGCTGAGAGAATTAAAATATGACAACCACACAGTAAAGCACATCACGCTTATGCTAAGTGCAAAAGAAATTAAACTCACTGATTCAAGGCCGCAGGTAAAACGGCTTATAAACCGATTCGGTGAAGATGCGGTATCGGTTGCGGATTTTCATCTGTACACTGGTAAAATCACACCTGAGCTTCACAAGAGCATCACCGAAACTGCAGACAGCATCTTAGCAAACGGCGAATGCTGTACGCTGTCAAAGCTTGCAGTAAAAGGCAGTGACATTGACGCTCTCGGCATATTCCCGCAAAACAGAATCGGCAAAGCACTGCACACACTGCTTGAAAAAGTAATTGACGGAGATTGCGAAAACGACAAAGATTCTCTACTTAAAATTGCAAAGAAATTAAATTATTAAATTTTTTTGAATAAATTATAGTTAAATAATGTTGACTATAATGAGTTTTATGCTATAATGAATAAAAATGCTGAAAAAAATCAGTAAAATTATAAGATAAAAGGAGAAATGAACCATGAAAGAAAAGTTACTTAAGGCAATTGTTCTGGTAATGGCAGCCGTTATGGTATTCGGTATGACAACCATGATGTTCTCTGCTGCAAGCAACGAAGCCCCGGACAACGTACCTACAACAACAGCAAAGCCCACTACAACAGCAACACCTACAACAGAGAAGCCCACCACAACAGCAGCTCCTACAACTACAGAAAAGCCTGCTGAGACTACAACAAAGACTGATAATTCAACAACAGCTAGTGCTGACACCTCAACAACAGGTGCTGACACTTCCACAACAAAGCCCGGTTATGAGTACACAACTCTTGTTCGTCCCGACCGCCCCACACAGGCTCCTACAAAGGCTCCTGCAACAAAGGCTCCCGCAACAAAGGCTCCTGCAAAGAAGCCCGTATCTGCTACAAAGAGACCTTCAAGCGGCACACCCGTAGTTGCTACAACTCTCCCTGAAGAATTATCATCTGAAGAGTTCACAACAGAATACCTCCTTGACGAGACAACAACACAGTACATCTGGACCTTTGCTGAAGAGACAACAGAGGCAGAAGAGGAAGAAAGCGGCGTTAACGTCAAGAAGATTATCATTATCGCAGTTATCGTTGTTGCAGTTGTCGGTGCAGGTGTATGCCTCATCATTCTCGGCAAAAAGCAGTAATAACAGCTGACCAATAAACTTACGACCTTATTCCGGTTAACAAAGCCGGAATAAGGTTTTTAAACTTGTACAGACCAAAGGAGTGCTGTAATATGAAAAAACTCATCTGTATACTGACCGCTTTGCTTATTCTTTGTGCGGCAGCAGTTCCTTGCTTCGCAGAAGAGACAGCAGATATTATTCTTACCGTTAAAGCTGAGCAGGAGCCTGAGGAAAACGTTGTTGTTTACGTATACGCTTCAAAGGACTCTACACTGTATACAACTGAGTTTTATCTGACATATGCTTCCGCAGACCTTGAATTTATTGAAAACAGCATAAGACCCGGTGACGCTGTCGACGGACTTAACCCGATTGTAACGGCAACCGAGGTAGCAGAAGGCAAACTCAAGATAAGCTACACAGGTACTGAGCCGCTTGATGAAGCAGGTGCAATATGCAAGCTTGAATTCAGAGCAGAAAGAAGCACAAGTGCCCCTATTTTTATTGAAATTGAGCACGCAGAAACATTTGACGGTGAGCACATAAGAGCACTTACCGCAAAGGGCGAAGGCACGAGGGCAAACGTTACGGAGCAGCCCGTACAGCTTCCGTATGCTGCAATTTTTGCAGCTGTACTGCTTATCGGCATAGTCGTGGTGTTTATACTTATCAGAAAGAAAAACCGTGAAAAATAAACGGTACTAAACCACTTTTTCAAAAAAGGTATTGACAAAACAAAGATAATTGATATAATTACTTTGTTGCGTTTTTCGCAATGCCGCTTAAATGCGGCCCGGTAGTTCAGTTGGTTAGAACGCTAGCCTGTCACGCTAGAGGTCGACGGTTCGAGCCCGTTCCGGGTCGCCATATTTTTGCTACTATGGCTCAGGTGGTAGAGCACATCCTTGGTAAGGATGAGGTCGGCGGTTCGAGTCCGCCTAGTAGCTCCAGAAAAAAGCACTTGCATAATGCAAGTGCTTTTTTCAATGAAATAAATCCTTACGGATTTGTGAAATATGCTGTCGCATATGAAATAGCTGACGCTATGAAATACGCTGAGGCGTATGAAGGATTTATTTTATTTCACAATGATTACAATAAAACAAAACGAGCTGTCTTACAGTAACGCCCACGCCCGATAAGGAAGTATTTGTTTCTCGAGAAAAATTTCCCGTATCTTTGTCAAAAGCCTCGCAAGGCGACAGCCTTGCTGCGTTTTTGGCTTCGATACAAGAAATTTTATACTCTTACGAAACTGCGAAGCACTTTAAAATGAAATTTTAAGATACAAGAAAAGGAAAATCCCACAGATAATGCTGACGCATATCTGTGGGATTTGACACATTATTGTACTGAAAATTCACATTTTAAAGAAATACTACCTTATCGGGCGTGGGCGAAAGACAGCTCGTTTGATTTTTATTAAATTACAGCAAGGCTTTGCGAAGCTCTGCGCCTGATTTTGCGCTGAGATATGCGGGAGGTACATCGAAGACTGTTTTACAGCCCGTCATACCCTCTTTATTCATTCTGACAGCCGCACGTGCATAGCAGACGATTACGCTTGCGGTAAACTCGGGGTTTGAATCGAGCTTGAGGCTATACTCAATAATATGATTATGCTCGAGGTCAGCACCCGTCTTGCCGCTGCGGATAACAAAGCCGCCGTGAGGAATGCCTGCGTGGTTTGCATTAAGCTCTTCCTGCGAAATGAAATTGACTGTTGTATCATAATCGGCAAAGTAATTGGGCATTGACTTGATTTCCTGCTCTATTCTTGCCTTGTCTGCACCGTCTTCAGCTACAACGTAGCACTCACGCGTATGCTTCTCACGTGTTGTAAGCTCGGGATTTGAGCCGCTTCTGACTGCATCGAGAGCAGCCTGGACGGGTACGGTATACTGCTTGCCGTCGGCAACACCGTCAACACGGCGGATTGCATCGGAATGGCCCTGGCTTACGCCCTTGCCCCAGAAGGTATAATCCTTACCGTCGGGCAGGATTGCACTGCCGTAAAGACGGTTGAGAGAGAACATACCCGGATCCCAACCGACAGAGATAAACGCTGTTTTGCCCGAAGCCTTTGCAGCCTCATCTACGTTATCGAAGTGCTCGGGAATTTTTGCGTGTGTGTCGAAGCTGTCAACAACATTGAACAGCTTTGCAAGCGCAGGAGTCTGGACAGGCAGGTCAGTTGCACTGCCGCCGCATATTATCATAACATCAATTTTATCGATCATTTTTTCGGCATCCTCTGCCCTGCAGACGGCAACACCGGGAGTGTTCACCTTGACTGTTGCAGGATCACGACGTGAAAAAACAGCAACAAGCTCCATATCTTCATTCTGCTTTATTGCATTTTCAACACCTCTGCCGAGATTGCCGTAGCCGTAAATACCAACTCTTATCATTTTATTACCTCCGAAAGTTATACTTTTCAAAACCATATTCATTACTGTTTCAAAAAGTATACGACTTTTCACACACGAAAATATATCACAAAGGCTTCAAAGATTCAATAATATTTTTTAAATTATTTCATTAAATTTTTATACTGATAAACCTTTACGTAATCGACTATAAACTGAGCCTCATCACCCGGCGCATTTTCACGCTCGGAGGGTATACCGTTTTCACCCTTCATTTCAACGGAAAGGATGACGTACTCTTCATTCTGGCTGACACCGCCGAAATCGGTACGGAAGGTTTCAACACCGTTGATATAGAAAATGTATTCGTTTTCATTCCACTCAAGGCCGTAAGTATTGAACTCTTCATACGGGTTGTTTTTGAGTCTGAACTTTGTTGCACCGTGCTTCTGATGATAATCGCCGTAGCCGTCAAAATGAAGATTGGAAGTGATGCTGTTTTCAAGGAAATCGCCGTAGCAGTCACTTTCAAAGATATCAATCTCTGTACCGTCTCTGCCGTCTTCACCGACATCATAAACACCGTCATTCATAAGCCAGAACGCACTCCAGATATCGGAGCCCTTGGGCAGGATACAACGGCACTCAAAATAGCCGAACTTCTGGCTGAAGCCATCGGGTGAATCAGAATCGGTGTCGATACCGGCTGTATACCAGCCTGCACCCTGACCGCCCATACCCTCTTCAAGATATACAACGGGAATTATAAGGTTGCCGTTTTCGGTCTTTACAAGGTTGTTGTTCCAGTAGCTGCCTTTTCTGTCAACGGTGGTGTTGCCGTACTGATAGTGACCTGACCACACGTTTTTGTTAAGCTCACCCTCAAACTCTTCGACAAAGGTTTCGGTGAATTTATCCATATCAACCTTCTGACCCATAGGATAGCAAGGAATATCAAGACCGACACAGATAGAAATTATAATTGAACTGAGAAATGCAATTATTCTGCTGAAAAAAGCCATAATGTATTCTCCTTTTTATTGTTATAAAACAATTATAAATCTATAAGGATTTTATGTCAAGAAAACAAAAAGCCGTCCGAGGACGACTTGAGACTGTCGATAAAGTCACCGAGAACACGCACAAAAATAGGGAACAGTCTTCAACCGTTCCGCAAAGCAAAGAAATAAAAAATATGAGGATCTTAAGTCGATTTTTCTGTTTTTCGCATTTATTATATCAAATTTTGTGCGTTTGCCGTGTTTTTGCCCTCTTGCGGTACCTTTGTACAGCTTCGGGGCAAAGAACACCGCATCTCGTCACCTTTCTCGAAGTCTCATTATTTCACCCGTTGCCTGATAAGTGAAAGAAACATTGTGGCTGAATATATAAGAGCCATAGCAAAAACCGTTATTCTCAGCGCAGTAAGCACCCCTATCAGCTTCTCTGCACAACATATTGCTTTCAGACATTTACAAGCTTTTAATATCATAATTTCATCGTTTCCTTTCATTTATCGGAATGTGCGAGCACTACGGCGTGAGCGATTGAAGGTATGCTTTCCCCCTGCAAAGGTGAAAGCTGAGAGAGAAGAGCACCCGTGCCGACAAAGAGAATACGGTTCAATTCACCTGAGCTTAGCCGACGCATAAAGTGTGTACATACAACTGCACCGCTACAGCCGCAACCTGAGCCGCCCGAATTTACGTCACGGTCATTCATATCGTAAATCATAAGGCCGCAATCCTTATGCCTTTCTGCGATATCAAGCCCGTAATCCTTTTGCAAAATCTCATACAGCAGAGACGAGCCGACAGCACCTAAATCACCTGTAACTATACAGTCGTAATAATCCGGAGCAAGACCCGTTTCGGCAAGGTGCACCGCTATTGTATCTGCGGCTGCAGGTGCCATTGCCGCACCCATATTGTTTGCATCAGTTATACCGAGGTCGCATATTTTGCCGTAGGTAATGCACTCTGCTTTCACTTTACCGTCCTCTCTGCCGATTACTGCCGCACCTGCCGCTGTAGCAGTCCACTGAGCCTGCGGAGGCCGCTGACCGCCGTATTCAAGAGGAAGGCGGAACTGCTTCTCTGCCGAGCAGAAATGCGACGAGGTAGCCGCAACAACAGAATTCATCGCTGAGCTGTCGACAAGAAGAGAGGCCGTAGCTATTGACAGTGCCATAGTTGAACACGCACCGTAAAGACCCAGAAAAGGTATGCTCAAGCCCCTTACACCGAAGGTTGTACCCATACTCTGACCGAGCAGGTCACCTGCAAGGATAATATCAATCTCATCTGCGGTTTTGCCAGCTTTGCTCAGAGCGGTTTCAACCGCACATTTCTGCAGGGCACTCTCTGCCTTTTCCCAGGAATCCTCATTCATTCTTCCGTCTTCGAAAACACGGTCAAACTCACTGCCAAGTGGACCGTCGCCCTCTTTTTTGCCGACAACACCTGCCGACGCTATTATACGCGGCGAAGACGTCAGCTTCACCGTCTGTCTGCCGATTTTTTCAGGCAAATTCATCACACCCTTTTGAACTTATTATTGACCAATAGGCGTGATGATATTCGGAAAGTAATTTTTACTAATCTATTGATTTTTTTGCTTTTTTGTTATATAATTTTTTACGCTGTGATTTGCCGGTGTGTTGGAATTGGCAGACGAGGCGGACTCAAAATCCGTTGGTAGCGATACCGTGCGGGTTCGACCCCCGCCACCGGCACCAGATACGAGAGAGTATAGCCGCAAGGTTTATATTCTCTCTTTTTTACTGATAAACAATTAAAACGAGCTCTCACCTTGACTAATACGGTGAGAGCTTTATAAAAATATATTATAATAAAAATATGGGGTGCTTTTGACACCCCAACAAATACATCATAACACGAAAGAAATGTATATGTCAACACTATTTTCGTGATAGTGCTGTATTTCTGCGAATTGTATAAATAGATTTAGTGAACTTTGTACAAAATTACATCTTGCAAAATTGAATTTCGCATGCTATAGTATAGACAAGAAGAGGTGATACCAAAGAACAAGTAAAACACCAAATCTTAAATCTCAATGAGGTGGTTCCGATGTACAAGTAAAACCAACCCCACAAAATCTTACCTGAGGTGGTACCAATGTACTGACAAATCCCCCGGCTCGATGAAACTAAAAATTTAAAATTCAAAACTAAATTAAGTTTGAAAATTCACGAGCCACAGACACAGCCTTCATAATTAAATACGAATTAAAGTCCACCGTAAACAACAGTAAATCTTGCTTACAAGATGAAAGAAAAAAGTGTGTAAAAGGTATATAAGGGCTGAGTGTAAAAAATGAAGGTTGGACGATACGAAGAAAGAGAGGTAAACAAAAG
>JAZSEX010000099.1:0-1941 GCA_045531935.1 Acutalibacteraceae bacterium
TCTGCCGCCTTGTTGGCAAATTCGGTGGCGGTGGGTTCAATCGCCTTGGAAATCGCATCGCCCACGGCTTTGCCTATTCCCTCGCTTACGCCACGGCGTATTGCTCTTTCAAGAAATCCCATTGGTCTGACCTCCTGTAAAAATATTTTTCAGATTATATTATACTATTGCCGAAAAAATGAACGACAATATTTTTTTGATAAACTCAAATATGCGTGTAATTATTGCTTCAATGCCGGTTACGGAGCCGTCGGTACCGTTTTCTACGTTATCATCATCGGTTGTGCCGTCTGCCTCGGGAGCAATATCGGGAGTGAAGCTTTGGTCGAAAATTGAAAGATACTCGATATAAGCCGTCTGAGTAACAAGCTCAGCATGAGAAGCATTCATGTCTATCTCATCAAGTTTCAATGCTGCCCATACCAACATTTCAAAATCAAGCTCGTTTATTATATCGTCGCGGTTACAGTCGGCAGCTTTTCTGACTGTTTCGTCGAGGTAATACGGGTCGATAAGACCGTTTGCTATCATATTGACAAGGAAAGCATCGTTTGCATCGCACCAGCCGTTGCCGTCAACGTCGCCGTAGATAAGAATCGTATACTCCTGAACGACTTCATCCTCGTGCATAAGTATTGCCTTTGAGCCCGTACCGAGCCTTGAATAAGCCGTGTCATATGTCCATACACAGTTGTCTTTAACTACGTTTGTGAGACTTTCGAGTGAGGTAAGGCCCGGGTTGAGACCCGTAACTGTATAGGTGAGGAAGTCGATTATCATACTCTCGTCCCACTCAAAGCCCGTTGCCTCTATTCTTTCGCCCTTGACACTGCCGCAGTAAATACAGCTGCCCTCTTTTACGCCGCGTGTGGTTGCGGTAGGCATTTTTGTAATTCTGTTCATTATATACTTGTGTTCACCCGTTTTTTCGAGCATTTCTGCGTCTTCATCGCCGCAGACGGTACAGATATAATAGCGTTTGCCGTTAGAGCCGCAGGTGGGCGGCACCTCGGGCATATTGGGGTCAACGATATAGTTATGCAGAAGCTCCGAGTAAGAGTGACCGCAGGAGCAGGAGTAAGCCTTCTCGCCGTGCTGTGTCTCGGTGGGCTCAATATCGGTTATCAGCTCGTAGGAATGTCCGCCGTTTTCAGCCTGACTGAGGAAGTTATAAGTAACCCCGTCAAGGTTTTTCAGTTCATTATCGTAAATGAGCATCCAGTCGTGCTCCGAGCCGTTATAAGTTACGTTTTTAAGCGAAGTGCAATTGCCAAACGCATCTGTATCTGTTCCGATTGTTGTAACAGTTGTGGGAATTACGACAGTTTCAAGCATTTTACAGCTGTAAAATGCATCGCCTTGGATTTTTTCAACACCTTCGGGAAGAATTACGGTTTTGAGATTCTCATTGTATGAAAAAGCATTTTTAGCAATTGTCTCAGTTGCCTCATTAACGGTATAGCTTTCCCTAACCGATGCTACCGGATAAGATTTAAGTGCAGCAAAAGATGCAGTATAAAGAACACCGTACTCATCAGAAACGTAATTCGTGTTGCCTTCTTCAACTATAATCTCTGTCAGCGAAGAACAACTCTTGAAACTGCAAACAATACTTGTGACGCTTGCGGGAATCGTCAGACTTGTAAGTGATTCGCAATCGTCAAACGCAAACAGTTCAATGGTTCTGAGATTAGCAGAAAGCTTTACATTTTCAAGCAATTTACAGCCACGGAATGCCGCGTTATCTATATGTGTAACGCTGTCGGGAATAACTATACTTTCGATTGCCGTTTTTTCGAATGCGCAGCCACCGATAGTAGTAACGGTATCAGGTAAGTTAACGTATTTGAGAGAGGTACATCTGTAAAATGACGTACTGCTGACATTTTTAACACCTTCTTCGATTGTAACCGTCACAATTTCATCACGAAAATCAGCCCA
>JAZSEX010000089.1:0-4685 GCA_045531935.1 Acutalibacteraceae bacterium
TTCATTTGACTATAAAAATATACGAATTAATCTTATTGACACACCAGGCCATGCGGATTTTTCCGCAGAGGTTGAACGTTCTATGTGGGCACTTGACGGAGCGGTTCTTGTTGTTTGTGCAGTAGAAGGTGTACAGCCGCAGACTGAAGTACTGTTTGAAGCTATGCGCAGGCAGAATATACCCGTACTGTTTTTTATCAACAAAACCGACAGAGAAAACGCTGATGTAATGCGGGTAGCTGAACAGATAAAGCAATTATTGACGCCAAATGCAGTTATTCTTTCAGACAAAGACGCTGTCTGCGAGCTTATTTACGACTGCTATGAAGATTTACTCGAAAAATTCCTGAACGGTGAAGAATTATCTCTAACACTTGCTGATGAAAAGTTAACCGAAATGACTCACGCCTGCAGTGCATATCCCATAATGTGCGGCTCTGCTTTAAAGAATGACGGTGTAGAAGAATTACTTGACAGCATAATAAAATATCTCCCCTGCCCTAAAACAAACAATGAACTTTGCGGAGTTGTTTTTGCCGCACAGCACGATAAAAATATGGGCAGAGGTGTATGGGTGCGTTTATACGGCGGCTCTCTCGAAAACCGAGATGCGGTTACATTCACAACCGGAATTGACCCCATTACCGGTGAACCTAAACAGGTACAACATAAAATCACACAAATTTACGATGCCAACCTCAATCCGTCCGGTAAAATATCATCAGGCGAAATCGTCATAATATACGGACTAGGCGATATAAAAATAGGTCAGATCATAGGTAACGCAAGCTGTACGGACAGACATATTGAGCCGGGTCGGTTAAGAGCACCGCTTATCACCGTGCAGGTAATTCCTTCAAAGCCCGAACAAATGCAGGAGCTCCGACGTGCGTGCGATATTCTGTCGGGCGAAGATCCGCTTTTGCAGGTACAATACATCAAAACCTTCAACGAATTGCACCTGCGTGTAATGGGTACAATGCAGCTTGAAATTATAGAAGAGCTGTTACAGACAAGATTTGATCTGAGCGTTTCGTTCGGCTCACCTGCTATTATTTATAAAGAAACTGTAGCTACACGCTGTGAAGGCTTTGTTGCATACACTATGCCGAAACCTTGCTGGGCTGTTCTGAAGTTTGAAATAGAGCCTGCTGAAAGAGGCAGCGGTGTCACGTTCACATCCGAAGTGCCTTACCGAGATATTATGGAGCGGTATCAGCACCAGGTGGAACAAGCAATTCCGTTGGCACTCAACCAGGGCCGTCTCGGCTGGCAGGTAACGGACGTAAAAATAAAACTAATCGGCGGTGAACACCATCTTATACACACTCATCCGCTGGACTTTATTGTTGCAACACCTATGGCTATTCAAGACGGATTGCAACGCGGCGGTAGTACGCTCTTAGAGCCGATACTGTCAGCAAAATTCATTCTGCCTACCGAATATGTGGGCAGGGTTATGAGCGACGTAATTGCTATGAGAGGCAATGTAACAGACAGCACAAATGACGGCAACCGTGCAACCGTAAACGCACTTATACCCGTACAGACAAGCCTCGACTACTCCACTACCCTTGCAACATTCACAAGCGGCAGAGGCACAATGAGCGTGCAGTTTCACAGCTACAAAGAATGTCCGTTGGAGCTTGGAGCAACCGCCAAAAGAAGAAGTGTTGACCCACTCGACACATCAAAATATATTCTCGCCGCCAGAAGTGCACTCGACGGAGATATATTCAACATTGATTAAAAAAACAGAGCAACATCAAAAGTTGCTCTGTTTTTGTTTGGCTTTATGCTTTTTTCTTCTTTTCGGGGATAACGAATATAAACAGAAGTGAGCTTAACAGAAGAAACATCGGGTAGAAAAGATTTGAAATAATGTTGAACGCTGTCAATTCATAACCCAGCGTAGTTACAACGGAAAGAGCTACAAGAATCTGTGCACCGTAAGGCAGAATACCTTGGAATATACAGGAGAAGGTATCGAGAATTGATGCTGTTTTTCGCGGCAAAATATCGAAATCCTTAGCCATTTCACTCGCAATGGGGTTTGCCATAACAATAGCAACAGTATTGTTAGCTGTAGCTATATCCATAAGTCCGACAAGAAGACCAATACCGAGCTGACCGCTTTTTCTGCCCTTGAAAACCTTACGTATTCCGTTGAGAAGTGCTTCAAAGCCGCCGTTAAACTTGATAAGTGCACAAAGAGCTGCAACAAGAACTGCGACCATTGATGTTTCAAACATACCTGCTGCACCTGAGCCCATATTGGCAAGCAAATCAGGAAACGCAACAGTACCCGTTGCAAGTATGATAATACTGCCCGAAACAATACCTATAAGCAAGGTGAGGAATACGTTTACACCGATAATTCCGCTTATAAGCACAAGCACGTAAGGAATAACCTGAAGCATATTGTATTCTTTGTTTACCAATTCGGCAACATCAGACTTTGCAGACAAAACAAGAATAAGAGCAAGTGTAAGCATTGCGGCAGGCACAACAATCGAAAAGTTTGTGAGGAATTTATCCTTCATTCTGCAGCCCTGACCGTTACAGGCAGCAATCGTTGTATCGGAGATAAATGAAAGATTATCACCAAACATGGCACCGCCGACAACCGTACCCACACAAAGAGCAAGCGGAAAACCTGAGCCTTCAGAAATTGCAACCGCAATAGGTGTAATTAAGGTAATTGTACCGACTGAAGTACCCATAGCGGTAGAAACAAAACAGCTTATTATGAAAATAACTACCACTGCAAGTCTGGGCGGAGTAACCGACAGCATAAAATACGCAACGCTCTCTGCAGAATCTCTGCCGACAACGCCGACAAAAATGCCTGCGAGCAGGAAAATCACCAGCATAGTTATGATATTTTTATCGCCGATACCGCTTCCCATAATCTCGAATTTTTTATCGAGAGAAGCACCTTTTGTCTGAAGCATAGCAACAAGCAGAGCTACAAGGAAAGCCACAATAACGGGTACTTTGTAAAAGCCCATAGGAATTTTCATTATATATTCAAATACAATTCCCAGGGATAAATAAAAAATTACGAATACTCCGATAGGAATAAGCGCCAAAGCGTTGGATTTCTTCATATTTAACTCACTTTCTGTATGAATACGAATTAAGTTGCGAGAATTATACCACGCATTGCGAAAAAGCACAATAACTAACGAAGTTAATTTTTGAAAGACTATGATTTTAATACCTGAATATCAACAAAATCACCGCGCCTATTATAAGTAGACGCGGTAATTGATAAATTATTGTGAACGGGTATTTTGGGATGCTAATTGATCGATATGATTTTTAATAAAATTAATACACGCTTCGACAAAATAGTACTTAAAACTCTCATACTGCAATGTAGTTTTAAAGTGATATGTAACTAATTGTTTTGATTCATTTGCATATGTGTTTTTAGATAGTAGTGGTTCTTTTGTTTCTATATGTGTCAACCCTGTAGAGTCATCGTCATATGCAAAAATTTGTAGTTCCCAATAATTCCCCTCGTGTACAACCATATCTCTCATTGCTTTTATTATTGATAAAATGTCATCAATTGAAAGATCAAAACTTTCATCAATTTCTATGACGTTTTCTGAATGCTCAATAAAGGAAAGAGAAAAGTTGTCCAAAATATGCTTTTTTCCCTCTTCGCTAAACAATGATGCCAAAGAGTTGTAAAATGCTGTTGTTTTCATATCTGATAGTTTAGCTAAAGATTCCATACAGCACTTTAGGAATAGCATTCGCAGCCCATCTCTCGCAGGACGAATTTTATCAATTTCAGTAGCTAATGTAACAAAACGTTGTACTTGAAAAAGCATTTGTCTTGGCTTTCTATCATCCCAATCGAATTGAAAAATACGGTTGATAAACAAATCCAAACTCTCTTTTTCAGAAAAGTACGGAAAATAGAACTCCTTGGTTTCTAATAAATACTTTTCTTCTAATTGTGTTAAAGTATTCTGCATAATTCACCTTTTCAACAATTACTATTTGCCTTTATTTTTTCTACAAATAGGGCAACCGCGACCTCTACTTCTATCAGCTATACGTGCTTGCCATTCGTGGCCTTTACTGCATTTCCACCATGCTTTTATATTACTACCAGATGTTACAGTCAAAGGTGATAATCCGATGTTTTTTTCGTAATTCCACTCTTTTACCAATTCAGGATTAACTGTTTGTAAATCATTATAACCACTTAAAACGTTTCGTCCTGCACAATATGGACACCCGCGACCTTTGCTTCTGTTAGCTATCGAAGCTTGCCATTCGTGCCCTTTACTGCATTTCCACCATACTTTTATATTACTACCAGATGTTACAGTCAAAGGTGATAATTCAATGTTTTTTTCGTAATTCCACTCTTTTGCCAATTCAGGATTAACTGTTTGTAAATCATTATAACCACTTAAAACTTTTCGTCCCGCACAATATGGACAGCCTTGCCCTTGGTTTCTGTCAGTTATACGTGCTTGCCATTCGTGGCCTTTGCTGCACCTCCACCATACTTTTATTCCACTGTTTGCCGTGAAATTTTCTGGTTTTTGATTTCCGTTTTTATCATAATTGCATTCTTTTGCTAATGCGGGATTATATATTTGTATGTCAGTTTTACCCTTAACAGCTTGTCGTCCAGAACAATAAGGACATCCATTTCC
>JAZSEX010000022.1:0-8745 GCA_045531935.1 Acutalibacteraceae bacterium
AAGCGGTCTTAGGAAGACAACTTAGTAATTCAACTCCTTGGCTCACAGAACGACATGGCTACGATCCGACTTGTCTTTTTGTTTTGACGTGTGGGCTTTGCAAGGTCGAAGATGCGGCAACCGCTGTATAGGGCGCGACGTCCTCGACGCGCCGCCAAGTTGCCTTGCCTTTCCTGAGAGTTCAAGGAAATCTTGAACCCATGGCTACCGCGTAAAACATAGTCGCCTCGCGTCGCGGTCGCTCGCGATGCTCCTTGTTTTGCGCTTCCTCCGCCTCGCTGCATCGTCCACCGGACGCGCTCGGCTCCGTCACCTGGTCCCTCACATTGGTTCGTGTAATATTACAAGAGGCTATAGGTTCAATACCCTTCATATCAAACAAAAAAGACACCCACCTACGGTGGATGTCTTTTTTTGGTCGGAGTGACGGGACTTGAACCCATGGCCTCTTGGTCCCGAACCAAGCGCGATACCAAACTTCGCCACACCCCGAAATATGTTGCCTTTCGGACAGCTTGATTATTATATATTAAACAATTTAAAAAATCAAGTGTTTTCGTTAAAATTATTGCAACATATTACATTGAGATTAAGCAAATATCGGATAATCGCAGTAAAAGTCGAGTTTGGTTATATAAGTACATCTGGGTTTTGAGAAGAAATCGGCGGTATCGGTTGCATGATAAACCATATAAATTCCGCCGTTATCACGGTAAATAAAGCTGCAGTGACCCGGATGATAGAGCAATTTATCGGGTTGTTTACCGAAAACGCTCACGGGACTTTTATACCAGCTGTTTTTGTCCACAGGGTCATCACCAACTAGCGACAGCATACCGAGGCAATAATTGCCCGATGAATAGCCGCTCGCAGAATAGACAATATAAACCTCTTCGTTTTTATAAAGCACGGCAGGTCCTTCATTTACCCACCAGCCGTTTTTCTCCCACCTATACTGCGGCTTTGAAATAATTTCGGTTTTAGCGTCCGCTTTTAAAGTATATGGGTTTTCCATTTCGGTAACGGTAAGGCACTGATGTGCAGGTGCAAGGTATGCTGAGCTGACGTAGTAGAGTTTTTCACCGTACTTAAGATAAGTACCGTCGATATTATTCATCCCGTCAGGGGCAAGCCTGCCCTTGAATTCATACTCACCGAAAATATCTTCAGTTTTACTTTCTAACACAAAGCCGTAGCGATAGTAATCTGTATGTTCTTCATAAGTTTCAACGTAAGGCATAGTACCCATAGGTACAGCTGACGAATCAAAAAGTGCACACGAAACGATGTACCACCTGTCCCCTATTTTATGAATTTCAGGTGCCCAGATATCATAAAGTATACCGTTATTGCCTTCGGAATAAACCTGTCTCTCTTCAATAACGGTCAAGTCGTCAATACCGTTGACTTTAGATATAACAATACCCGAGCCTGTGGTATAGGTATAATACGTATTACCATTATCTTCGACAATAAAAGGATCGCCGCCGTTTTTATCGTCAACTGGTTGGTATTCATTCGTTGTGCCTAAGATACCGAAAAGCTGACCGATAAACACAAGTACAGCGATAAAGAACTTTGAAACAGCAGCCATAATATCCTCCTAACGAACATTATATTTCTATTTTAGCTTATTAAAGCAAAAATCGCAAGTACCTTAATAATATTATTGCTAAACATTAGTAATATGTGGTATTATTAAGATATAATTTAAAATTTCACGAGGAAAAAACTATGAAAATTCTTGTATTGAACGGCAGTCCAAAAGGTAAGTACAGTGTAACGCTTCAGACTACGCACTATCTGCAGAAGCTCTACCCCGAGCACAGTTTTGAGGTGCTTGATGTAGGTCATAAAATCAAGGCACTTGAAAGAGACTTCACACCTGCTCTTGAAGCTATTGAAAGAGCGGAAGTTCTCTTGTTCTCCTATCCTGTATACACTTTTATAGCACCTTATCAGCTGCACAGATTTATTGAGCTTTTAAAACAGAGCGGTGTTTCACTTGAAGGAAAGTATGCAACACAGTTCACAACTTCAAAGCATTTTTATGACGTGACTGCACTCAGGTATATACAGGACAACTGTGCAGATCTCGGTCTGAAATATGTAAAGGGACTTTCTGCCGATATGGACGACCTGCTGACCGAAAAGGGACAGAAAGAGGCTAAAGGATTTATTGAGTTTGTTGCATACAGCGTAGCAAACGATATATATGAAAAGCCCTCTGTCATCAACACACCTGCAATACACAAACCCGTCAGTGTACCCACAGATAACTCAAACGGCAAGAGCGGCGACGTAGCAATCATCACAAACTGTGAAAAAGACGACAAACAGCTCATGAGTATGATTGCTCGCTTTCAGGCAAAGTGCAAACGTAAGACAAGAGTTATTAATATTGCCGAATACGATTTTAAGGGCGGATGCCTCGGTTGCCTTAACTGTGCAGTTTCAGGCAAATGCGTATACCAAGACGGTTTTGACGAATTTTTACGCGGCACAATTCAGACTGCAGAGGCTATAGTAATAGCTTTCTCAATAAAAGACCACTCAATGGGTGCTTCATTCAAGCTGTATGATGACAGACAGTTTTGCAACGGACACCGTGCTGTTACAATGGGTATGCCGTACGGATATCTTGTCAGCGGCAATTACAGCGAAGAATACAACCTGCAGATGATTGTTGAGGGGCGTGCTCAGGTTGGCGGAAACTTCCTTGCAGGTGTTGCAACCGACGAAACTGACCCGGACAGTGAAATTGACAAGCTCTCACAGGCACTCGAATATGCTCTTGTTTCAGGATACGTACCGCCGCAGAATTTCTACGGTGTAGGCGGCACCAAGATTTTCCGTGACCTTATATGGCAGATGCAGGGTATTATGAAAGCCGACCACAAATTCTACAAAGCCCACGGTCAGTATGATTTTCCGCAGAAGAAACGTGGCACTATGCTGCTTATGTATCTTGCAGGTATGGCGATGTCATCAGATGCAATAAAAAAGAAAATGGGCAATATGATGAACGAAGGTATGCTTATGCCGTACAAAAAGCTGCTTGATAAAACAGAAGAAAAGAACAGATGAGGTGAGTTGAAATTTTAAGGTTTATTTCACTGATACTTGCAATAATTCAGTTTTGTTTTTTACCCTTAACATCAGCTTTAGGGAGGCATGAAATTTTGATTGACACAGCCACAAAATATCAGACCTTTGAAGAATTCGGCACAAGCTCGTGCTGGTGGGCTCAAACCCTAAACACAGCCGAAGAAGCAGATGAAATAGCTAAACGGCTGTACAGCGAAGAAGAAGGACTCGGGCTGAAAATATTCCGCTACAACATCGGCGGCGGTGAAGCTGACAACCCGAATTGCAGAATATGGGACGTTAACCGTCGCACAGAGAGCTTCTATGTACTGAATAAAGAAACCGGTGAATACGAATACGATTTTACACGCGATGCAAACGCAAGACGTGTGATGGACTATGCCGTAAAATACGGTGCAGAGAAAATCATACTTTTCTGCAACAGCCCGCATTTTTCTATGACGAAGAGTGGACACGCTTCGGGCGGACTTGAACAGTATTCATCAAACCTGCCGAAAGAAAACTATGCTGCATTTGTCGACTACGTGCTGACTATTGCCGACTGGTTTGTCGCACAGGGATATCCGATTTACGCTATCTCCCCTATCAACGAGCCGATGTGGAGCTGGGGCGGTGAATGGGTAGGTCAGGAAGGTTGTCACTACACCGCTGACGAAACTGTTGAGTTGCTTGAAATGTTTGCTTTAGAAATGCAAAAGCGAAATTCACCTTACAAACTCAATGGACCCGAAAGCGGAGAAATGAGCTGGGCATATTTTGAATACACTGAAAAATTTCTGAAAAGTGACATACTTCGTGAATTCTGCGACACCTTCAGCGGACACTCCTACTGGATGGACACTAAAAGTGAAGAAAAAAGACAAATCGGTGACGAGTTTAAAAAGAAATATCCCAATATAAAATACGAAATGAGCGAATGGTGCGAATTGCCGCTCACACTTGACAGTACGACAATCGACAGTGGTATTTATATGGCACAGGTTATTGTTGATGACCTTACAAAAATGAATGCTGTTTCGTGGCAGAGTTGGACAGCGGTAAACGGCGACGGTCTGCTCGACAGAAACGCAGATGGCGAGCTCATTGCATACAACCGCTACTATGCATTCAAGCACTTCACTTCATTTATTAAGCCCGGTATGGTGAGAATACGTACAATAGATAATTTCAAAGAAGACTCACTGCTCAAAACCGTTGCTTTTAAGGATAAAGGTAATATTATAGTTGTTATAGTCAACCCTGCTGAAACAGAAGAAATCATAAAGCTTTGCGGTATGCTCGGCAACGCTGAAATATATATGACAGACAGTGAACACAGCTGCGAAAAGATTTACGAGGGTAAATTCGAGCCGAACATAACAGTACCTGCAAAGAGTATTATGACGGTTTGTATAACCCTATAAAGGAGATTCACTTTATGAGACAAATAGAATTACTTCATTCAGTAGCAAGCCTTTTTGATTTCAAGGTTATTAATGATAAAGACGGTAACGAATATGTTCTTTTAAGTAAAAACCATATAAATCACATCGATGAAACTATCGAAGACAAAACTGCATTTGAAGCATTTGAAAACCACGAACATATTTCTGCTAATATTAAAAAGTCTGATTTTGAAAACGCTTGTTATATCGGAGAAATGCTTGGCAAAGCACTGCTTTTATCACTTAAGCAAACATTTCCAAATAAGAGTTTTATTGTTTTTTCCGATGTTCATTACGATGAAATAATCATCAGATTTCATCAAAAATGGAATAACGAACCTTTTTACTATGATGTATATACAGATTACGGAAACGAAAGCAAACTTTTTGCATTTGAATAATATCCTAAAAGGAGTTTAATTATATGTTAAAAAAAGATAACAGATTTGAAAAAGTATACAGTCAGGGTGCAATAAACGTTGTAGAAATCCTCGTTGATAAAGAGACAGGTGTAAACTACATATTCACCTGCAACGGTAACGCCGGCGGTATGACGGTACTGCTTGACAAATACGGAAAACCGGTAATAACACCGATAGAAAACGATTAAGCAAAAGGTCTGTTCTTAAAGTTAAGGACAGACCTTTTAATTTATTTTATTATTCTATTGTAAAATATATTTGCTATATGATAAAATATTGAAAATACACTTAAAAGAAAGAAGCTGTGATTATGAATCCGCTTAAGTTTTATCTTGTAACCGATACGCATTATTTTGAAGAATCACTCGGTGCCGAAGGTAAGGCATTTGAGAATTATATGAGCCGCGAGCAATATTTCATGAAGGAAAGCGGAGAAATTATCAAATCCGTATTCGGTAAAATAGCCGAGGATAAAGAAACGGATATTGTCATAATCCCCGGTGACCTTACCAAAAACGGTGAAAAAGAGAGCCACAAAAGCTTTATAAAACAACTGTACAAACTTAAAGAAAGCGGCAAAAAGATTTATGTAATAACAGCAGGTCACGATTATAACGAGCAATCATTCGCATTTAAAAACGATGAACGGATTGAAGTTGGCGGTACAGATTTTGCTGAACTATATGATATGTATTATGATTTCGGATACAGCGAAGCCCTTGCGTTTGACAAGAGAACTCATTCTTACATAGCCGAAATTTCTGATGGAGTAAGAATGCTTGCAATAAACTGCGACAGTTACCGGAATCCCAAAGGCACAATGGATGACGAGCTTATTTCCTGGGCAAAGGTACAGCTTGACAAAGCAAAAGAAGACGGCTGCTCTGTATTTGCAATATGCCACTACCCTATTATTCCTTCGTTACCCGTATTCGACCTTGTAGGTGATGCAAAAATAAAGAATTGGCGCAAGATTGCCTCTTTCCTGGCAGATAACGGTGTTGAGCTTATTATGACAGGACATATGCATATTCAGAGCATAAACGAGTTTTACAGCGAGAATGGCAACAGACTAATTGACATTTGCACATCCTGCCTTGTCGGCAGCCCTGCAAAATATCGCAAAGTAACCATTAATGAAAAATCGGTTATGAAGATAGAGAGCATTATGGTCGAGTGTTTTGATCAGGAATTTTTTGACAAGCAGTTCGGTCAGGCTATAGTAAACCGTGTTTCAAATGCACTCAGCGGCGGAAAAGGAATTGTAAAGCATCTCAAAAAACTCGGCACAAAAATATATCACAAAGCTACACTGGGTGCACTTTCAAGAGTACTGTGGATAAAAATTGACAAGTCGCTCAGAAAGAAAAAGCTCACAGAGCTTGTTGCCGAAATCGGTCTTGCAATATTTATCGGTGACCAGCCTTATGTTGCGGGCACACCCGAGCACGACATGTTCAGAAGAGTATTCAAAAGATTTAATTTCATCATCAAAAAGATTGAGCCGAAACTCAGCAAAAACGGCGTTAAAATCGACCTTACTGAAATGATAATGAACACAATCGGCAACAACAAAGGTTATTCAAACAACAACGCTGAGTTTAAAATTAAATAAGGGTAAAATTTATGGATTACAAAAGAAAGCTTAAAACTGACTGGAAAGCAAAATGGATATGGCTTGCCGAAGAAAAGAACGCTAAAAATGCATGGATTTGCTTTAACAAGAAAGTAAATATCGACACAGTACCCGATGAGCTGATTGCACATATTGCGGCTGAAAACAAATATATGCTGCACATAAACGGCAAGTGTATAGAACGCGAAGGTGGACTAAAGAGAGGTCCGTCCCCTACCGGCTGTTTTTTTGATGAAATTGATATAGCAAATCATCTCAATGCAGGTGAAAACCTTATCAGTATACTTGTGTGGTACTGGGGTAATGAAGTAAGCTATTCAAGCTCCGATGCAGGTCAGGGCGGTCTGCTTTTTGAAGCTGAAAACGGTGATATTTCTATTTTATCCGATAACAGTTGGAGTACGATAAAACACCCTGCATTCAAAGAAGATAAAGGCAAGCTTCAGCCTAACTACAGAATACCTGAAAGCAATATTTACTTTGATGCACGATGTGATATACCCGATTGGATTAAGCCCGGATATGATTTTTCAGTATGGGCTAAGGCAACAGAATATGCCGTAGGCGGTGAAGGCTGTTGGGGTGAACTTTACAGCAGAGATATTCCGACATTCAAAGATTTCGGTCTAAAGGATTATCTCAACAGTAAAGACTTTGAAGGAAAGAGTTTTTTACTTAAAAAGAAAATCACACTTAAAGCTTCTTACAACGCTCAGCTTACTCCTTACCTCAAGGTTGAAACAAAATCCGGCAAGAAAATTATTATCACAACAGAAAACACTCACACAGGTGCAGTTCACAGCACATATGTGACAAAAGACGGTATCCAGGAATTTGAATCACCTTCCTGGTTTAACGGTCAGTACATAACATACGAAATTCCGTCTGGGGTTAAGATAATCAGCCTCAAATACAGAGAGAGCGGTTACAACACCGAATTCTGCGGCAACTTCACCTGCGAAAAAAGTGATATGAACACACTGTGGCAAAAATCTCTGCGTACACTGTACGTTACGATGCGTGACAACTTTATGGACTGCCCCGACAGAGAAAGAGCACAGTGGTGGGGCGACGTTACAAACGAAATGATGATGACAATGTACTGTCTTTCATCATCGTCACACCTTCTTTACCGTAAGGGTGTCAGCACAATGCTGTCTTACATTGACCCTGAGACAAAAGTTCTGCAGACCGTTGTACCGATAAAAAAAGACTACTTTGAACTACCCTGCCAGCAGCTTGCAGGTGTAGTCGGTTTCTGGACATATTATACGTACACAGGTGAGAGGAAGTTTATAGAATCTGTTTACCCTGCAGCTAAAGATTACGTTAATCTCTGGAATATGGGAAACAACGGACTTGTCGAGCACAGGAGTGGCTCCTGGGACTGGCAGGACTGGGGCGACAAAATTGACGTTATCCCTCTTGAAAACGCCTGGTATTACTACGCTATGTCAAGCGTAAAGAAAATGGCTGAGTTGCTTGGCGACAACAATACCGCCGCAGAATTTGACAGCAGAATGAAATCACTGTATACAGCATATCAGACTTTATGGGATAGCAACGGCTACCGCAGCAAAGATAACGACGGCTATGACGACAGAGGTAATGCAGTTGCTGTACTTTCGGGTATATGCCCTGAAGAAAACTACGGCAAAATCAAAGATATACTCTTCAACACAAGAAATTCCAGCCCTTATATGGAATACTATGCACTCGAATCACTTTGCCGTATAGGTGAATTCACACTCGCAGAAAAAAGAATGTGCGAAAGATACAGCGAAATGATTGCAGAGGATTACTCAACACTATGGGAAAACTGGATTAAAAATGACGGCACTTCAAACCACGCATGGACAGGCGGACCGCTTGTAATAATGAGCAAGCATATCGCAGGCATCAAGCCGCTCAGCGCAGGATATGAAAAGGCAGAAATCAGACCGCAGTATGATTTGCATAAAAATATCAGTTGCACAGTACCGACTATAAAAGGATTTATAAAATTCAGCTATGAAAACAAAAACGGTGAAGCGGTAATAAACCTTAAATACCCCGAAAACGTTGAATTAACACTATATACACCTGAAAATGCAACATCGTGGATGAAGCGGCAGTGGAGGAATTCGACCGTCAGTTTGCACCGAAGGAAAAATTA
>JAZSEX010000004.1:0-6389 GCA_045531935.1 Acutalibacteraceae bacterium
TGTTGAAGATTTAGGTCTGGGGGAATTAACGAGCATTGTGCGATCAAAAGTATCACCCTTGATTTTTTTATGAATAACCATAAATAAGAGAGCAAATACAGTGCCTAACGTTACTGCAAAAACAGCACCTGCAGCAGCATATGGATATATAGCACTTAATGCCTGTGATTCTGTTTCACAAGCCTGACCGAATACTGTTTCACCATTATTAAAACGGTTAATACCGTAAGTCATTATAGCTTTTGAAAAACCAAGACCGAGAATTAATTTGCCAAGTGCTTCTATTACCTGTGAAATTGCTGTGGGAGTCATATTACGGAGTCCTTCATAATAACCGCGGTATGTAGACATAACGCAGCAGAAAAATATTGAAGGGGCAATCATAAGAATACTCCAGAGATTATCTTCGCAATGACCTAATTTTACATAAGGAAATGCAATTAGAACAAGAAGCAAAGAGCCGATTATACCAACAAGCAAAAATATTCTTTTTGCAACACCGAAAATCATTCTTGCATCGCGGTAATTTCCGAGAGTAACGTTTTCAGATACCATTTTTGAAACGGCAATCGGAAGACCTGCCATTGAAATAGCATAAATAGGTGTATAAATCTCATAAGCCGAGCTGAAATATCCTCTTCCTACTTCGCCTATAAGAGCAGTAAGCGGAATTTTATATATAGCACCGATAATTTTAACAAGCATTGTAGCAGCAACAAGCACAATAGCACCATTGAGCATTGATTGTCCTTTAAATTCCTTTTGCTGTTCCAAAAAAACACTTCCTTTGTTTTATGATTAATCTGACTTCTTTTAATTGTATGTAGAGTAAAACTCAGTTATTCTTTTCTTTCTTTCAAGAAGTTCTTCAAAACGAGAATTATACTCATATGGATATTTAAAATTAAAAATTCGTTCAATATAAGTACCGTTAGGTTGTTTCAGCTTTGTAACAGCACCGGCACCAACTGCAAGAACAGTGTGGATTTCTTCCATCATATAGATATTGTAAAGACATTCTTTGCCGGGCAAACACCAGCCTACATTTTCAAGATTACCAACACATCTGCTCTGTCTGTACATATAATACGGAACATATCCTGCATCAATAAGTGAAGTATTGGCATAGTCAATCATCTCTGAGGCTGTATTATCCTGCGATAACGATGCATTTTCCTTTGCAACAAGGGTACTTGAACGCTTGAGTGCAAGAGAATGAACTGTAATATTTTCAGGTCTGTATTTTATTGCAGTATCAACAGAAGACTTAAAGCCATTCACAGTGTCACCGGGTAAACCTGCAATAAGATCCATATTTATACTTTCAAAGCCCGTAGATTTAGCTAAATTATAAGCGGAAATTGCTTGCTCAGCAGTATGCTTACGACCTATTGCTTCAAGCACGGAATCATCAAAAGTTTGAGGGTTAATGCTTACTCTGCCAATTCCGTTACTTTTAAGAGTAGCAAGTTTATCAGCAGTTATTACATCCGCTCTGCCGGATTCAAAAGTATATTCGCGGCATGATGAAAGATCGAAACTGTTTTTTATAGCATCGGTAAGCATTACGGTTTCATCAACGCTTAATATACCCGGTGTACCGCCGCCAAAATAAACGCTTTCAAGTCTTAGTGAATTCTCAGCCGCAATTTTACCTGTGATTTCAATTTCCTTTTTAAGAATGTCAAGGTAAGGAACAAAAAGTTTTTTAGCATTTCCGCTTGTTATTGAATGAGAAACAAATGAACAGTAGCTGCATCTGCTCGGACAAAACGGTATAGAAATATAAAGACTGAATGAGTTACTTTCGTTCTCAGCAACAATCGGTCTCTGTATTTCAGAAACTTTAGCAGCAAGATTTGTTTTTTGCTCACTTACAAGTAATTTTTCAGTAAAATATCGTCTCGCCTGAGTTTCACCAAGCTGATCAATAAGCTTGCTCATAAGCTTTGACGGTCTGACACCCGTAAGAAGCCCCCACGCCGGTGTATAACCGGTGACAAAATGCAGACATTTAAAAACACAAAGAGCAAGTTTATATTCTGCATCATCATCACTGTAAACATCCAGATAATCCGAAAAATCAGCAGACTTATCCCCTACTCTGATTTCAGCTCTCAATTCTGTTCTGCCTCCGACAGAATTCATTGATGTCAAAAGAAAGTCATCGTCTGTATCGTTAATCTCATAATTAAGTTTTATTTCGCTGTTCGGAAAGAACATACGGCAAAGATTTTCAATTTCAAAATGAAATTTATGCCCTGAAATAAAAATTATCATTAAAGCTTCCTCATATATCTGTTCTTGATTTTTTCTTCACCTATTGTTGTTGAGCGGTTGTGTCCCGGAAAAACCTGAATATCAGGATTTAAAGTAGAAAGCATTTTAACAGAAGACATCATCTCGTTAAAATCTCCGCCGACAAAATCAGTTCTTCCTACAGTACGGCAAAACAATGTATCACCACTGAACATAAAGCCGTTATTAAAATCGGTATAACAAACCGAGCCTTTGGAGTGACCGGGAGTGTGTATAACCTTTACGGTAACACCTGGTACAATTTCAAGCGTTTCATCACCATTAAAAACAATATCTGCATTTAACTCAGGCAGATAACCGTCATAATCACCTACAAGATTCAGTTCAGAATTATTAAGGCAAGGCTCATCGGCACGATGAATACAAATTTTACATTCGGGATAAAGCTCTTTAAGGCTTTCACATCCGTAAATATGATCGAAATGACCGTGAGTAAGAAGAATATATTTAAGTTCATAACCTAATAAAACATCGTTAAGTTCATCGCTCGCTACACCAGGATCAATAACTGTAGCTGTCATTGAAACATCATCTGTAACAATATAGCAATTAGACTGGTAATCACCAAGCGGCAAACACTTTATTTCCATCAGTTTTTCCTCCAGATGTCGGTATCAAAAATAATTGTCACAGGACCGTCATTGATAAGTGAAACCTGCATATCAGCACCAAAAACACCGTTCTCAACCTTTTTTATTCCGTTTTCTCTCAGAAGCTGAGAAAATTTTTGATATAAATCATTCGCAGTTTCGGGATGTGCAGAAGATGTAAATGAAGGTCTGTTACCTTTCTTGCAATCAGCACAAAGCGTAAACTGAGAAACAACAAGTGCTTCTCCGCCAACATCATTTATTGAAAGGTTCATTTTACCGTTCTCATCTTCGAAAACACGCAGTTTCGCTACTTTGGCAGCGAGAATTTCAGCACACTCTAGCGTATCACCCTCAACAACACCCAGAAGTATCATATATCCCTTTTCAATTTTGCCGACAATATTACCGTCAACATTTACGTCTGCACGTTTAACTCGCTGAATAACAGCCTTCAAAAAATCACTTTCTTTCTACAGTAAGAACACCGTCAATTTTTTCAATCTTCGATATAACGCTTTTAAGGTGTTCTATTCCGTCAACAAATATGGTACAGGTCATTACAAACGTACCGTCTTTAAGCGAACGTGAATTAATATTTGTAATAAGAACCCGGATATTACTGAGCATAACCGAAATATCTGCAAGCAGACCGATTCTGTCAAGGCCGGTAATAAGGAGGTTTGCATTATATTCCTCCTTAACACCTTTATCCCAATATGCTTTCAACCAGCGGTAAGGCTCACTGCTGCTTTCAATATCCTTAGGCACATTGGTACAGTTGCGTGAATGTATGGAAACACCGTGCCCGCGGGTTATATATCCGATAATTTCATCACCCGGAAGCGGATTACAGCAATGTGCAAACTTAATAAGACAGTTATCAATACCCTCTACAACAACACCTTCACTGCTTTTAACACGCTTTTGCGGTGTTTCTACGGGCGGTTTTACCTGTTTGGTAGAAACAAGCTTTGAATAATCATCCTTTATTCTCTGCATTATTTTGCTGAGCAGAATTCCGCCGTAACCTATAGCAGCATAAAAATCATCTATCGTCTTACAACGCTGACGTTCAGCTATCTTGAGCAAAAACTGCTCCATTTCATCTTCAGGCAAACGTATAAGTGCACGCTTAAATTCACGCTCAAGCTGTGTTCTGCCTTCTTCGATATTCTCCTCGCGTCTTTCTTTCTTAAACCAGGAGCGTATTTTATTGCGAGCTTCGCTGGTTGTTACTATATTTAGCCAGCCTCTGCTGGGACCTTTTCCGGGTTGAGACGCAGTTATTATATCTACAATTTCACCTGTTTGTACTTTATAGTCAATAGATACCATTCTGCCATCGACTTTAGCACCAACCATTCTGTTACCGACAGCAGAGTGAATTGCATAAGCAAAGTCAATAACAGTTGCACCTACCGGCAGGTTGATAACATCGCCTTTAGGAGTAAAAACATAGACGTCATCCGGTACGAGATCGCTTTTAATTGTGCTGACAATTTCATCAACACCTGCAGCTTCATCCTGACTTTCAAGAAGCTGACGTACCCAAGCAAGACGTTCATCAAACGATTTGTTACCACCCGACATATTGAGCTTATATTTCCAATGAGCGGCAATACCGTATTCAGCAGTATGATGCATATCCCATGTTCTTATCTGAACTTCAAACGGGATACCTTCCTTACTGATAACGGTAGTATGAAGTGACTGATACATATTTGGCTTAGGCGTAGAAATATAGTCTTTGAATCTGCCGGGCAGAGGAGTAAACATATCGTGAATTATGCCAAGACAGTTATAACAGTCAATAACCGAATCAACGATAATTCTGACAGCATATATATCATAAATTTCATCAAAAGTTTTGTTCTGCATATACATTTTTCTGTAAATGCCGTGAACACTTTTGACTCTTCCGTCAACTTTAGCTTTTATTCCTATTTCTGCAACTCGGTTTACGATTCTTTCTCTTACTTCCTGTAAGAATTCGTTCCTAGCAGTAAGCTGACTCGTAAGATTATCTTCAATTTCTTTGTATCCGACACTGTCAAGATAGCTGATAGAAAGGTCTTCAAGCTCAACCTTAACAGGTCTGATACCGAGTCGGTGAGCAATCGGAGCATAAATTTCTAGGGTCTCTTTTGCAATATCACGCCTCTTTTGTTCTTTCATAAACTGAAGAGTACGCATATTATGAAGTCTGTCAGCAAGCTTAATAATAATTACTCGGATGTCGTGTGACATCGCTATCAGCATTTTGCGTATATTCTCAGCCTGCTGTTCTTCTTTGTTTGAAAGCGAAACCTTACCGAGTTTTGTAACGCCATCAACAAGAGTTGCAATTTCTTCACCGAAACATTTAGATATATCTTCTTTTGTTACATCAGTGTCTTCAACTACGTCGTGAAGCAATGCTGCAGCAAGAGAATCGGCATCCATCCCCATCTGAGCGAGAATTATTGCAACTGAAAGAGGATGAATAATATAAGGCTGTCCGGATTTACGCAACTGACCTTCGTGTGCCTTTTCTGCGAGTTTATATGCACGCTCAATAATATCTTTTTGTTCATCGGTAAAAGTATCGGAAATAATACTGCATAAATTGTTATACAGCACTTCTACTTCATTATAAGCATTCTTTTCACACATTAGGACACACCCCCTACTGTTTTAAAAATTTAAGTAAGGATGAGGAATTCAGATCAGCCTTAACTGAATTTTCAGGTAAAACAACAAATCCGTTCTCATCACGTATAAGAACACCAAGTTCGATCATTACATCCACAGATACGGAAACTTTACAAATCTGTGTCATAGGTAATCCAAGCCTGTAACAAAGCGATTCCATATCAAACTTCCATGTATCAACCGTTTTAATATATTTAAATACGTTAAGCATAAAATCACGGTCGGGACACGCTATAGCTTTTTCAGTAGCTGTAAGATTTTCGCCTCTCTTGATTTTCTCATATAAATCAATTCCTGCAAAAACCTCATCATCGTCACTACCGTGAACACGTATAGCTTTTATATGAACACTCGGTTTAATTTCACCGAGGTATTCGTTCCGTTCTACCGAAGCAGCAATATCAATTATATCGCCTTTATGAAACGCAAACGTATCAGGTGCTGTACCAAAACGCATTGCAGTTAATCGTGTATCACCTTTTGAAAGAACAAGGCGTATATGCCTGCCCTCACTTACAGACTGAACAGCATCAATATGCATACCGAAAAGACCGAATACAGGTACGGGATTACCAGCACCGAACGGCTCAAGAGTCGAGAGAGCATCAAGCAGTTCGTTATTGATTGCAACCGGATTAAGTTTACAGTCAATGTTGAGTACAGGATGAGGTATAAAATCTATTGAACGGGCATATTCATTGATTTTCTTCCTGAAAAGTCCGATTTTATCGGAATCTATACCAATTCCTGCGGCAAGAGTATGGCCGCCAAAATGGTCAAGAACAT
>JAZSEX010000003.1:0-21516 GCA_045531935.1 Acutalibacteraceae bacterium
AAGTTGTCTTCCTAAGTCCGCTTGGCCTCCGACTTGTCGTAAATTGTGTCGTATGCGTAGATGAATGTGGGTACATCGTCAAATTCGCCCTTGTGAGCCTCACACCAAGCCTTTGAGCCACGAAGTCCGCATTCCTCTGAACCTGTGAGGATAACGCCGATTTCAGTGTTTTCAAGCTCGATACCCTCGTCCTTGAGAGCCTTGAGTATTGCAATACCCATGTAACAACCGGAAAGGTTGTCGTTAGCACCGTCAACGGGACGCTTGTAGTTGACCATCCAGAAAAGACCGATCATAAACGGTACGAATACAAGACCGCCGAGAGCACACTTGATGATAGTGCTGTCTAAATCAATTTCGGGAGTGAAACCGTTGTTGATGATATGTATAACGGAAAGAACAAGGTAGTAAAGCGCACCGACAACACAGATGATTGCGTGACCTTCGAAGCCTACACCGCCGAGTGCGTAGTTAACGGGCCATTCCCAGGCAACATCGGGGTGACCGTTGAAGATAATTCTTCTCTTTGTTTCGCCTGTACACTTTTTGATTGCTGTTACGTTGTGACCTGTCTTCTCTGGAAAGAGGGGGTCAAGCAGCTTCTTGTATACGCCAAACTGTGCGAGTACAAGGAAGAAGCCGATGCCGATAAGAGCAATACTTGCGGCAGGGAAGAAGAAGAAGAGTACAATCGCAAGCAATACAAAGCTCATGGTGAAATAAATCCAGCCGTAGAATGAACGGGGGTTTTCTTTGAAGGATTCAACCTGTACCTTTTCACAACCGCAGTCGTTTTTGAGAACTTCTGCCATATATTCACAGGCCTGTTTTTCGCCTTTGGAGCCGGGGTCACGCTTTTCGAATGTTTTGATGATGTGCGTGATTTCGTCAACCATATACTTTGCGGCTTTGCTTTTGTTGTCAATGAGCTTTTGCAGATTCAATTTTGCCATCTCCTTAAGAATTGGGTTTTCTACAGTGTAACAAAAAAGTAAAAAATATTCTA
This sequence comes from Acutalibacteraceae bacterium, assembly GCA_045531935.1. Lineage (GTDB taxonomy): Bacteria > Bacillota > Clostridia > Oscillospirales > Acutalibacteraceae > UBA8612. The sequence goes on from JAZSEX010000003.1 coordinate 1,007, forward strand.
TTAATTTTTTATTAATTTTTCATTTTTTATACTGTTTTTTTATTGTTTTTTACTATATTTTTGTCTCTGTCTTTCTTTTAGCTGCCAATCTGCACGCGCGCTTGTAGCATTCGGCAACATATTCTTCTATATTCATTCTGCGGTAAATATCGTTTTCGTGTCTGTCAGGCTTTGAATTCAGGTTGAGCTCAAATGTCATAATGCCGTCAAAACCGCATCTGTCAAGTCTTTCAGCAACGTTATCCCAGTCTGCAATTCCGTCGAACGGCAGCAGATGCAGGTCGTCGTGCCAGGTAATTCTGCCGTTGAAATCTTTTACTCCGAGGTTGTCGTTGAGATGTGTTGCAATCAGTCTGTCACCGTAAAGTGCGAGCAGATCCTTTGAGCCGTTGTAGCACATCTCGTGACCTGAATCCCAGCAGAATCCGACATACGGGTTATCCTTGAAATACTCCATGAGTGCGGCGAGGTATTCTTCACCCTCAGTGTTTTCAAAGGCAATTTTAACACCAAGCCTTTCAGCCTCTGTTACAACCTTGCCGTAGTTCTCAAGTCCTTGTTCGTTCGGCACTCTGCCGTCGTAAAAACCTATGTATGTGTGTGCTATCATTATCGGTACACCGTTGTCTGCACATGCGTGAAGGCACTCGGTAAGCTCGTTAACTGCAGCTTTTGCTTCTTCATTATTGCCGTGCCACATATCGTCTGATTTGTTGAATGGCGCGTGAATCGACTGATATTCCATACCGAGTTCTTTTGCAAGTGCTGCGTATACGGCAACATCTTTAGCAGACCTGTAATCTGTAAAAAAAGCTTCAAAACCGGTCTTGTGAAATAGCCTTATCTGTTCTTCTGTGCTGAGTTCACAGCTTAAATTTGCACTAAGGCATAATTTGTGCTTCCACATAATAATCAACCCCTGAATTCAGTATGTAAAAAGCATAATATAATCTGAAAATTTTTTCAATATATTTTCATTATAGACTTGAAAATTGATTTGAAAAGTGCGATACTAACAGCAAATATTTTTATTTCACGAGGTGTTCAAAATGGCACAGCTTAAAATGTACTGGACTGCAGGTACTCCTGTTGAAGAGCTTACTCTTCCCGAGGGCTATTCTTTCTCAAACTGTACAACAAGCGATGAGGATGTAAATGCTTGGCTCGATTGCTGCAAAAACGGTCTTGTCGGTGACGATTCCGACAGAGAGACTTTTGATGACAGACTTACAAATCACGACGATATAAATATGGAAACCGATATTTTCTTCCTCGACTATGAGGGCAGACATATCGGTACTTCTACTGCAATCTTCCATCCCGAAAAGAATTGCGGCGAGCTTCATATGGTTGGTATGATTCCTGAATTCAGAGGTAAGGGTCTTGGTAAATACCTCAATAACGTTGCAATTAAAAAGCTTGCAGCACAGGGTGTTAAATATATCTATCTTACCACCGACGAGTGGCGCAAGGGTGCCGTAAAGAGCTATCTTACTTCGGGCTTCCATCCTGTCGAGTACGATGAGGGTATGAAGGAGCGTTGGGAGGCAGTGCTTACCGAGTACGGTATCGATAAAGCTGATGCTGTCGACGAAAACGGTGTTTATTGCTATCCCATCTACCGCAAGGGCTATACACCTCCCCGTAAAGTTAAAATCGGTGTTGTCGGTGCCGGCAGAGGCAAGACAATGATGGATTACTGCGTCAAGCAGGACAATGCTGAGCTTGTCGCAATCTGCGATAATCACTTACCTACACTCGAAAAGGCAAAGAAATCCTATGGTAACGATTCTATAGTTTTCTATGACGATTTCGATAAATTCCTCGAGCACGATATGGATGCTGTTGTTCTTGCAAACTTTGCCACAGAGCACGCTCCCTTTGCAATCAAGTGTATGGAAAAAGGCTTTGATGTTATAAGCGAGGTTCTTCCCGTACAGACTCTCAAACAGGCTGTTGAGCTTGTTGAGGCTGTTGAGCGTACAGGCAGAACATATGCTTATGCAGAAAACTATTGCTATATGGCTGCTCCCCGTATGATGCGTCAGCTCTACCGTGCAGGTGTACTCGGCGATTTCGAGTACGGTGAGGGTGAGTATATGCACAACTGTGAGGGCGGCTGGCACAACTGGACAAGAGGTTTGCCCGATCACTGGCGTAATCAGATGCACGCTTGCTATTACTGCACACACTCTCTCGGTCCGCTTGTACATATCACAGGTATGCGTCCTGTCAAGGTAAGCGGCTTTGAAGTTCCTTTCAACAAGAGAATGGAGCGTATGGGCGCAAAGGCAGGCCCCATCGGTATCGAGATGGTAACACTTGAAAACGGTGCCGTACTCAAGAGTATCCACGGCGTAGGTCCGTCAAAGGATTCTATCTGGTACTCAATCTACGGCTCAAAGGGCAGAATGGAAAGTGCCCGCGAGGATGACGAGACAAAAGAATACGTTCACACTCTCTACGTCAACTGCGACAAGAACGAGGGTGACAACGATTCAGAGCCTGTGCTTACTTCTACTGCAGATGAGCTTGCATATAAGGCAGAGCCTTACGGCCACGGCGGCTCCGACTTCTACGTAATGTATAACTTTATCGAATATATCAACGGCAATAAGGATGCCGATATTATCGACGTTTATGAAGCTCTTGATATGTTCCTGCCCGGTATGTTCGCTTACTATTCGGTGCTCGAGGGCGGTATGCCTATGGAGATTCCCAACTTCCGTAATAAGGAAGAGCGTGAAAAGTGGCGTAACGATACACGCTGCACCGATCCTAAGGTAGCAGGGGATATGCTCATTCCCGGCTATTCAAAGGGCAACCCCGATATTCCTGCAGAAAACTACGCTAAGCTTGTAAAGAAGCTTAAGGAGCAGGAAGCGGAAGAAGCAAAAAAAGAGCAGGAAAACAAATGAAAATAATCGGCCGTATTGTTACGGATTTTTCGTCAAAATTCGGTTTGCCCCGTCAGAGCGGACTTGTTGAAACAATAACGGGTAAAATTGTTTTTGAAGAGGAATTCCGTGTGACGGAAGCATTCAGAGGGCTTGAAGAATTTTCGCATATTTGGATTCTGTGGCAATTTTCCGAAGCTGTGCGTGACGGTTGGTCACCTACCGTCCGTCCGCCTATGCTCGGCGGTAATAAGAGGGTAGGGGTTTTTGCAACCCGTTCTCCGTTCCGTCCGAATTCAATCGGTCTTTCGTCAGTAAAGCTTGAGCGGATTGATTATACGGACAAAGACGGTCCCGTGCTTTATGTGAGCGGCTGTGACCTTATGGACGGTACACCGATATACGATATCAAGCCATATCTTCCTTATACGGATTCTCATCCCGATGCATCGGGCGGTTTTACATCTGCTCTTGCTGACAGAAGTCTTGACGTCGTAATACCTGCTGATTTGCTTTCAGTTATTCCTGAAGATAAAAGAGAAACCTTAATAAGCGTTCTTTCTCAGGATCCGAGACCCTCTTATCAGAATGATTCCGAAAGGGTGTACGGCTTCGTTTTTGCAGGCTGTGAAATCAAATTTACGGTTTCCGACGGTGTTCTTACCGTTGTTTCGGCAGAAAAACTCAAATAATTTGGGGCAGTGTGATTGATATTCCATTCAGTCACACTGTTTTTCTTTTTTATTTTTCTTTTTTCGTCAGCCACTTTCATTGACTTTGTTTCCTGTTTCATAAAATCTTACTTTTTCTCCTTTTTATCTGATAATATTTCTTTCAGTGCCGGTGTGAAAACTTTTGAATTACGGAGGTGAGCAGGCATATTCTGAAAGCAATTGTCATATAAAGTATTAACGACCGTTAAATAAAAGATAAAGGAAGGATTTATAGTTATGGAGAAAAAATTAAGAATTATTGTTGCGGATTCTACCGATAATTTCGGAAAACCCTGTCGCAACGCATTGAGAAACCACGGAATTGATGCAGAATGTATAGAGAAAGACGGTAAAAGGCTTATTGATACGGTAGCAAAAGCAAGGCCGGATGCAGTTGTTATGGATGTTTTTCTTCCGGGTGCGGATGCAATAACCGTTATGAATACACTTCATACGCAGTGTCCTATGCTTTCCACTAAGTTTATTGTTGTTTTCGGTTTTGATAATCCTACACTCGAGAGTGACGTTATGAATGCAGGAGCCGATTATTTCTTTCTGCGTCCGTTTGACTATGACGGAATGTCACAGCGTATTCTTGCTATGTTTGCTTCTGATAAACAGAGTGAGCATGCAAACAGCGGCGACAGCCTTGAAATGCGTATTACACAGACCTTACACCAGATAGGTGTACCTGCACATATAAAGGGGTATCAATATCTGCGTGAAGCTATACTTATGTCAATCGAAGACCCCGAAAGCATAAACGCAGTGACAAAACTTCTATATCCGGGTGTTGCTAAAAAGTACTCAACAACCTCTTCACGTGTTGAGCGTGCAATCCGCCACGCGATTGAGGTTGCGTGGGACAGGGGAGACGTAGAGGTGCTCAATTCTTACTTCGGTTATACAATTCAGTCACAGCGTGGCAAACCTACCAACTCAGAGTTTGTCGCAATGATTGCGGATAAATTCAGACTTCAGCTGAAAGCTTGTTAACTGAAAAAATCAGAAGCGGATTTCAAGGTGCAATTCTTGTGAAATCCGCTTCTCTTTTATCTTGTTTTTTCTATGTATTCGAGGTAAATGCTTCGTATTTCCTTTAAATTATGCTGTCTTATCAGCACCTTTTCTCCGCTTGTAAGTTCAAAGCATTTGTCAGCCTTGCAGATGTGATTCATATTTACTATATAACTTTGGTGACATCTCAGGAATCTTGAGTCGTTAAGTTCATCAGCTATTTTTCGCAGTTGGCTGTATACCGTGTATTTGCTGCCGTCTTTTCCGTGAATTATGCATTTTGTGTTGTTGCTTTCAATAAAGAATATATCGTTGAGCGGCAGTGCAATTATATCTCCTCTGTGACGGATGCAGTAAAAGTTATCTGAATAATTATGTGTTGCTCTGTCCATTATTTTACTGAGTTTTTCCATTCCGAGCGGCTTTACCATATAACCGCAGGCGTTTACGTCGTAGCCGTCTACAGCATATTCGTCAGTTTCGGCAGAGAAAATTATCTGTCCCGAATAACTGCTGTTTCTCAGCATCTTTGCCGTATTAATACCGCTTGGGTTATGGGGCAGGTTTTCTATAAAGATTATATCAAAGCTTTTTCCGTCTTCAATTTCATACATCAGGTCTGAGGTTCTCAAAAATGTCATTATATCGAAGGTTATTGACTTTTCGGCAAAATACCTTTTCAGAAACTCTTCAAGTATTCCGTTATCTTCGTTGCTTTCGTCACAAATTGCAATCTGCATTTTTTTACTCCGATACATAAATTTGTGAAATAACTTCAAGTTTTATTTTAAAACAAATGTGAAATAATTTCAATTAACAATCTGTAAATTTATCCTCTGTACTTGCAAAAGATATGTAAAGTGTTATAATATTTTGCAGAAAATTGATGAAGGTGAAACCGATGCTTGAAAAAACAAACGTAATGCGTATTCTTGACAGCAAAAAAGTAAAATATATACCTCACACTTATGAGGCAGAGGAAGCTGCGAGCGGCACCGAGGTTGCCGATATACTCAGCCTTGACCCGAAGAAGGTGTTCAAAACTCTTGTGACTGTAGGTAAAAGCGGTGAGCATTACTGTTTTGTTGTGCCTGTTGAGAGGGATCTTAACCTTAAAAAAGCCGCAAAGGCTGTAGGTGAAAAATCTATTGAAATGATAAAGTCAAAAGAGCTTCTGCCGCTTACGGGCTATATACACGGCGGCTGTTCACCGATTGGTATGAAGAAGTTTTTTAAAACAACCTTTCATACAACTGCACAGGAGTTTGATACCATAGTTTTCAGTGGCGGTAAAATCGGCAGACACGTTGAATTAAGCCTTGCAGACCTCGGCAAAGTAATACGCTACAGTGTTGCCGATATTGCTGACTGAGAGGTGCTGTATGCTGAATAAGAATGAAATATTGCCTTACCTCAATACGCAGAATATAAAAGTTTTTTGCTGTGATGAAATTGATTCTACGAGCACTTTTGCACGTCAGCTTATAAATGACGGCGAAAAGAGTCAGATTGTAATCACTGCAGACCGTCAGACAGGGGGCAGAGGCAGAAACGGCAAAAGCTTTTATTCACTGAATGACGGCTCGGTATATATGTCGGTTGTGCTTCATCCGGATCTCGGGTTTTCGGGGGCGGTAGGTATTACCACAGCGGCGGCTGTTGCCGTAAGCCGTGCCATAGAGCGTGTTACCGGCAAGTCTACCCATATCAAATGGGTCAATGACCTATATTATGAGGGCAAAAAGGTGTGCGGTATTCTCTGCGAAGCGATTGCTTCAAAAGGTATAGTGTCAAGCGTTATTGTCGGTGTCGGTATTAATCTTGGTAAGTGCAGTTTCCCCGATGAATTAAAGGATATTGCAGGCTCTCTCGGCTGTGATTCGGCACTTCGTATACAGCTTGTTGCGGCTGTTGCTGACGAGCTTTTTGCTGTTGATTTTGATGAAATCGGCGAAGACATACTCGATGAATACCGTAGCAAAAGTATGGTTATAGGCAAAAAAATTGACTACTATATAAACGGCAAAAAAAATACCGCCACTGCTGTCGGAATCGACGCACAGGGCGGATTGATAATTGAAAAAAATGACGGCAGTACAGACGTACTGCGCAGCGGAGAAATCAGTTTACGTTTAAGCGAGTGATTTTAGAAAGCCGTTGAGAAATAAAGTATGCGAGCAATATTTTAACTGTGTCGGGTATTATAAACGGTACAACGCAGGTGAGTAATGCTGTGCCGAAACCTGCACCTTGTGAAGCCGTAAAAACAAACCACAGCGTGCCGACAATGTAACATACAACAAGACCTGCAAATGCCGCAATAAGCTTTAAATAAGGCTTTTTACTTATCGGCTTAGTCATAAGAAGGTATATAATACCACACAGTAAAAAGCCGGTTATGTATCCACCGGTGTTACCCATAAGTATACCTATTCCGCCGGTGAAATTATGAAATACGGGCAGCCCCGTAATACCTAGCAGAATATAGACGGCAATGCTAAGCGTGCCGTATTTTCCGCCAAGCATAAACAGTGCGAGGAATACTGCAAAAGTCTGCAGTGTGAAGGGGACTGCGGCAGGAATACTCAGCATAGAGCAAATGCATATTATAACGGCAAACAGTGCCGTCATTGTAAGATTCAGAGCTTTAGGTTTCATTCGGATGTTTCTCCCATAAAAGTAAAACAAGTATACTCAATTAAAGCGGTGTTGTCAAACACAATATTAACACCCCACGCACAGCAGAATCGAGTGTGCGTGGGGCATTTTTGTCACTTATACCATGCTATTCTGTGCAGGTAGTGGTATGTGCTGAAAAACTGGCCGAGGTTAGTGTGGGTTGAGGTGCCGGGGTCATTGATTATAAAGTCTGTGGGTTTGAGTGAATCGGTTTGTTTTACCCCTGTTACTACAACCCAGTGCTGGCTTCCGTTTGCCTTCTTTGCTCCGACTATTACGGGCTTACCTAGCTCGAGCAGTGAATAAATTCTTGCAAGGTAGTTGTTGAAGTCCGTTGTTGTCGAGTAGTTTGACGGCCAATAGAGCATACCTGTTGAATTGTAGGTGAGTTTATCCTCCATTTTGTTCGGATAAATTGTTGTGCCCGTGCGGTAGCTTTCAGTCATAGCAAGTGCTGTTGTTGTACAGCCGATATCACTGATTGTGTATTTTGTTGAGCCGATTTTGTGGTTTGCCCAACGGCTGTCAGTCTGCTTGTAATCGGGTACTTTAAGTGATATTGCACGGTATTTGTCTGATGTTCCGCCGATATTAACAAGGTAATTGCTGCTCACGTATCCTGTGGAGTTGCCGTTGTATACAACCTTGCTCCAACCGTTTGTTTCGCTGATTACGGCAACCTTTGTGCCGCTTGCAAGCGAGTTTACCACAGTGCCTGCAGGGCTGTTTCTGACATAAAGTCTGCCGGAGGTTGTCTTTACCTGCTTGTAAACACTTGAGTTTATCGGTGTGATATAGTCCGAGTGGCTGTAGCCGTAAGCACCCCTACTGTATTCAACCTTATACCATCCGTTTTCTTCTGAGACTATGGCTACGTTACTGCCTTTTGCAAGGCTTGATACTATACTGCCGCCGGGTGAGCTTCTTACATAAAGCCTTCCCGATGAGGTTGTTACCGTGCCTGCCGCAGGCAGATTGGTTGAGGCGCTTACCGTAAACAGGCAGAATACGCTTAATATTGCCGCACAAAGTGCGGCGGTTATACTTCGTCGCATTGTTGTTATCATTCCTTTGTATATGATTTTGCCGAATGAAAGAGTCGCAAAAATTATACCATTTATTTATACAGGCTTCATTACACAAATGTTGGAAGTGCTGTTGAATGAAAAACTGAAATGTGTTATTATATACGCGTAATAAATAAACCGAAAGGTGAAAAGCGATGCTTAAAATTGTTACAGGCAGAATAAACAGCGGCAAAACAACGTATATCCGCGGTGTTATCAAGGATAAGCTTGACTCGGGTGCAGATAAGGTATATCTTATCGTGCCTGAGCAGTTTTCGTTTGAGAGTGAACGCAGTATGCTTTCACTTCTCGGTGAAAAAGAGGCAATGAAGGTTGAGGTCTGCAGTTTTTCTCGTCTTGCCCAGAATGTGCTCGGTGACATCCACGGTGTGCGTATGCTTGATGAAGCAGGCAGAGTTGCACTTATGAGCACCGCTCTTGAAGAAACGGCGGACAAGTTAAACGTTTACGGTCGCTTTTCACGCAGTATAGGTGTAGTGTCGGAGATGCTGAAAATCTCCGACGAATTCAAAAAATGTGCGGTTACACCTGCTATGCTTGATGAAGCGTCTCACAAGCTCCCTCAGGGTATGCTCCGTAAAAAGGTCTGCGATTTGTCACTTGTAATCTCCGCTTTTGAAGCACTTGTTGCTCAGCGTTTTTCAGATTCGAGAGATGACCTGACACTTCTTGCCGAAAGATTGCTCGACGATAAATTCTTTTCGGGTATTACCGTTGTAATTGACGGCTTTAAGGGATTTACAAAGCAGGAATTTGACGTTATATCCCGTATCGTATCCCAAAGCGAAGATACTTATATTACACTTTGTCTTGATGAAATATTTGCAGGTGAGTACGATATTACGCCGTTTGCAAGCGTGCGTGAAACCGCAAGGACATTAATGAATATTGCAAAGAAAAACGGAGTGGCTGTATCTCAGGTGCGTGTGCCCGATTACAGCGGTCGTTATGCTTCAGCCTGCCTTGAAGCACTTGAAAACGAGCTTTATTCGGTTTCACCGAATGAGTTTAATGGCGATTGCTCTGATGTAACGCTTTATTCCGCTTCAACTGCTTATGAAGAGTGTAATTACGTGGCTCTTGAGATAAAGCGTCTGCTTCGTGAAGAGGGCTACCGCTGCCGTGATATTGCAGTTATATCGAGAAGTGAGGACGAATATTCAAAATCTCTGCGTGCAGCACTAAAAAAACACGGTGTACCCGTATTTGAAGATAAACGCAGACCGCTCGTTTCACAGCCGCCCGTTGTTATGGCACGTGCCGCTATTGAAATTGCGGCGAGAGGCTATTCGACAGATGCCGTAATCCGTCTGCTCAAAACTCAGCTTACCGACCTTACCGTTGAAGAGATAAGTGAGCTTGAAAACTATGTAAAAATGTGGAAGATTGACGGCAAAAAATGGCTCGATACCTGGTGTAATCATCCGTCGGGTCTCGGTCAGTCACTCGGTGAAAAAGATAAAGCTTATCTTGTCCGTCTCAATTCTCTGAGAGAGAAATGTATATTACCGATTGAAAAATTCAAAGCTGCTTTCAGAAAAAGCTATAACGCAACCGATATGATGAAAGCGGTATATATTTATCTTACTGACGTTAGGGCACCCGAAAATCTCAAGAAGCTTGCGGTTGCACTTAACGCGGTCGGTGAGAAGTCCGATGCGATTGAGCTTGGCAGAGTATGGGATAAGCTGATGCTTATACTCGACCAGCTTGCAACTGCTCTTGCAGAGAGCAAAACTGACCCCGAGCAAATATTGCAGCTGTTTTCACTTGTGCTCGGTGTACAGGATATTGGCGTTATTCCTCACGGACTTGACGAAATCACAATAGGCTCTGCTGAGAGAATACGCGTAAACCGTCCCAGAGCTGTATTTGTTGTTGGTGTAAATGACGGTGTTTTCCCGAAAAAGCCATCTTCTGGCAGAGTGCTCGGTGATGCTGACAGACAGACTCTTACCGATATGGGGCTGAGCGTTGCTGCCGCATCGCATAATGATTTTATTGAAGAACGTTATATTGCATACAGTGCTCTTTGTTGTGCGAGTGAGCGGCTGTACGTTTCAACCTGCCGTACTGATTTTTCGGGCGGTGAAAAATCGCCGTCTGAGCTTATAGGTCAGATTAAAAGAATTTTGCCCTGCTGTAAAATGCTTGACTCTTCGGATTTTGACGGAATTGATATGATACAGAGTGAAGCTTCGGCTTTTGAGGCTGCGGCAAGAGGATGGAAAACGGACAGCGTGCTTTCAAGCACACTGAAAGCTTGTTTTGCTGATATGCCGGAGTATGCTTCACGTATCAAAGCTCTTGAGCGTGCAGGCGGCAAGATTGATTTTAAAATTGACGATACCGAAACTGCAAAATCGCTTTTCGGCAGTGATATTTACGTTTCAGCTACAAAGATTGAGGATTACGGCAAGTGTCCGTTTTTGTACTTCTGCCGTCACGGACTCAAACTCAACGAACAGCGTACAGCCGAAATTGACGCAATGCTCAGCGGTATAGTTGTGCACTACGTGCTTGAAAACATTGTTTCAAAATTCGGTAAACAGCTTACTCAGTTTGATTCTGAACGTATAAAAGCTGAGGTTATATTGCTTCTTGATGAATTCCTTGCTCTTAACCTCGGTGCTGAACAGCGTGATGAGCGGTTTGATTTCCTTTACAGACGGCTTTGCGATTCACTTTGTGTTGTTGTAGCAAGGCTTATAAATGAAATGAAACTCAGTGATTTTGAACCTGCTGATTTTGAACTTCAGATAGGCGGTAAAGAGCCTGAGATAAAGCAGTTTGAAATAGAGCTTTCCGACGGTGGGAAAGTTATACTCAGCGGTCAGGTTGACCGTGTTGACGTGCTTAAAACAGAGAGCCGGACTTTTGTGCGGGTAATGGACTACAAGACAGGCAGTAAAAAGTTTGATCTTAACGACGTAATGCACGGACTTAATATGCAGATGCTTCTCTATCTGTTTGCAATCAAAGCAAACGGTGGCGAGCGTTACGGCAACGTTGTGCCTGCAGGTGTGCTCTACGTGCCTGCAAAGAGTGCTTCAGGCAGAATCGGCAGAGACGTAACGCAGGATAAGCTTGAAGCTGATGTTATCAAGGAAGGCAGAATGTCAGGCATATTGCTTGATGATGAGCGTGTTACCCATGCAGTTGATACAGACCATACCGGTACTGTTGTTGCGGTAAACAGAAGCGGACTTTATGATAACCTTATCAGTCTGACTCAGCTTGCTGCACTTGAGAAAAGAGTTATCGGAACAGTCAGAGAGATGGGTGACAGCCTTCACGGCGGTCTGATTCCTGCAAATCCGAAATTCGGCGGCACGTATAAGCTTCCTTGCAAATACTGCCTTTATGCTGATATATGTCTGCACGAGGGTGAAAGTGAAGAGAATGAATACGGTACCGTAAAGTTTGACGAGTGCCTTGAAATGCTTGAAGGGGAAGGTGACGGAAATGCCTGAATGGACCGCTGAACAAAAGCTTGCCATTGACGGCAGGTCAGGTACGCTGCTTGTAAGTGCCGCAGCAGGCTCGGGTAAAACAACCGTGCTTGTTGAGCGTGTTATACAGCGTCTGACAGACCTCGGGAATCCTTGCCCTGCAGACCGACTTGTAATTGTTACATTTACCAAGGCTGCTGCCGCACAGATGAAAGAGCGTATCGACGTTGCACTTTCAAAGCAGATAGCTAAAACGGGTGACCCGTGGCTGATGAAGCAGCAACTTCTTTTACAGTCTGCAAAGATTTGTACTATTGACAGTTTCTGTGGTGACCTTGTAAGAGAAAATTTTCATATGCTCGGTATCAGTGCCGATTATCAGATTGCCGATTCGGGTGAACTGGCACGCTTTGAAGATACTGCAGTGAAAAAAGTGCTTGCTGATAAATACAATTCGGGTGACCCTGTTTTCAAAGAGCTTTCTGATACAGTTTCGACGGGCGGAAGCGATGCGGCTCTTGAGGGTGTAATCAAGAGCGTTTACGCTTCGGTTTCCTCTTTTCCTTTTCCTGAGGACGAGATTGCAAAGCTTGCCGAGCCTTACAGAGGTGATGAGCCTGTAAATGAAAGCATATGGGGTAAATATATCCTTACAGAGGCTTCTGCAAAGCTCAGATATTGTCAGGAGCTTATGGAGCAGTGTTCTGAAATTCTTTCTGAGCCTGATACTTCCGTGCAGGAGGTTGCGGATGCACTCGGCACGCTTGTGCCCGAAGAAATTGTACTTTACCGCAATATGGCTGATATGGCTGACAGCGGTAAGTGGGATGACCTTTATTATGCCGTAAATTACCGTGTGTATCAGCCTTTTACAAGAAAACGTAAGCTTGATGCAACAATAAAAAATGCAGTCAAGCAAAGGCGTGACCGTGCAAAAGCAGTTGCCGACAAGGTTAAAAGCTATATTTGTGTAAATTCACTTGATTTTGAGAAGGACAGAAAGGCTCTTCTTCCGCTTGTTGAGTGCCTTTCAGACTGCGTTATTCAGTATTCACGTGAGCTTGATAAAATAAAGCGACTTAACGAAAAATTTGATTTCGGCGATATCGAGCACCTTGCTCTCGAGCTGCTTATTGAGCGTGATGGTGATAACGTGTGCAAGACAGCACTCGCAAAGTCACTCTCGGAAACATATGCTGAAATAATGGTTGACGAATATCAGGATACGAATATGCTGCAGGATATGCTCTTTTCGGCAATATCCGATGATGAAAAGAATTTGTTCTTTGTCGGTGACGTTAAGCAGAGCATTTACAGATTCCGCCAGGCAATGCCCGAGATATTCCTCGGCAGACGGGATAATCTTGAGATGTTTGACGGTAGTAATTATCCTGCAAGGGTAAATTTAAGTTCAAACTTCCGTAGCCGTAACGGTGTTACGTCTGCTGTCAATTTTGTGTTTGAGCAGCTTATGTCGAAGAAGCTTGGTGAAATAACGTACGATGAAAGTGAACAGCTCAATCCGATGGCGAAATATCCGCAGAAAGATTCACCGGATGTTGAACTGAGACTTCGTGAAAAAGACGAAAACGAAACAGAACCTGAGTATATTGCCGGGTATATCAAAAACCTGCTTTCTTCAGGCAGACTTATAAAAGACGGAGATACACAAAGACCGGTTGTTGCAGGGGATATATGCATTCTTACACGTGCCAAGTCGCATATGCTCAGCTATGCTGAAGCATTGGAAGTGGCAGGAATACCTGCTGTATGCGTTGTAGAAGGTGAGTTGAGCGGATCTGCAGAGGTCAGAATAATTCTGTCGCTGCTACGTGTGCTCGATAATCCTCTTCAGGATATTCAGCTTACTGCCGTAATGATGTCACCGCTGTTCGGGTTTACTGCCAGTGAGCTTGCCGAAATACGTACGGGTGTAAAAAAAGGTGAGCCTGTTTACAGAAGTGTTGTAGCGGCGGCAGACAGCGGTAATGAGCGTTGCCGAGAATTTCTCAACAGAATCGATGCTGTGCGACGTATAAGTATAGGTATGGGTGCGGCAGAATTTCTGCGTCGGATTTACGATGAAACAGATATTATGTCTATTGCACGTGCTCTTGATGAGCCTGATCAGCGTGTTGCAAACCTATGGTCGCTTCTCGATCTTGCAGGCAGCTTTGATTCGACAGGTGCCTGCGGACTTAGTGCATTTCTGCGTTTTCTTGATACTGCAGAGCAAAAAGGTACGGAATTTAATGTGAGCGAAAACTCACACGCTGTAAAAATTATGACGATTCATAAGAGTAAGGGTCTTGAATTCGGTGTGTGTATACTTGCCGATATGTCAAGAAGCCTTATTCACGCAGAAAAGGGCAGTGTAGTGCTCAGCCGTAATCTTGGTTTAGGTATGCTGCTTCGTGAGAAATTCAGCGGTAAATCGCTTTATACTCTGCCTTTTGTTGCGTCAGACCTGAGTGCAAGGCTTATGGATTTGTCGGAAGAAACCCGAGTTCTGTACGTTGCTATGACGAGAGCAAAGGAACAGCTTGTGATAGTTGCAACCTGCGATTTTGAGGAGAAATTGAAAACCGTTTCTTCGGCTTTCGATAAATACGGCAAAGGGCTTTCCTACGGTTATGCAAGCTCAGCGTCAAATTATATTGACTGGCTCTTACCGATTTTTACCCGTCACATTGATGCGTGCGACCTGCGTATGTATGACGATAACGGTATTTCATCGCTTGTTTTGTCGCCTGATTTTTCTGTAGACGTGTCGGTAACCAAGGCAGGTGCGGCTGAAATAAAAGATGAATTGCAGGAAACTGAGGCTTTGGAAACAGCTCAGCCTGATGCTGAGCTTATGAAGCGTATAAAACAGCGTATTGAATATGTCTATCCCTATGCTTCGCTTACAGATGCCGTTGCCAAAAAGCAGGCTTCGGGATTTGCAGACGATAATTTTGAAGAAGAATACTTTGCCTCTTCACGTCCCGGCTTTATGAGCAGCGGCGGTCTTACTGCGGCACAGAAAGGTACGCTTACCCATAAATTCCTTCAGTATTGTGATTTTTATGCAGATGATATTGAAGCTGAAATTTTACGTATGGTTGTCGGAGAAAAGCTTACCGAGCAGGAAGCAAAAGAATTAAAACGTGATGAGATAGCGGCATTTATGTCATCGGATATCTGTGCACGTATCAAGGCTTCCGCCGAGGTTATGCGTGAGAAGAAGTTTGCAATACTGCTTCCTGTACGTGAGGTGTATCCTGACTTACCCGATATTGTGAGCGGTGAAAGCATAGTTGTTCAGGGTATGCTGGACATTGCTTTTATTGAAGACGGTGAAATAGTCATAGTAGACTACAAAACCGACAGGGGAGTTACTGAGGACGAAATATGTAACAGACACCGTGAGCAGCTTACCGTATATTCAAAGGCAATGGAAAAATGCACCGATTACAGAGTAAAAGCGGCTTATATTTATTCTCTTTCACTGAAAAAAGAGATAAGAGTACTGTAAAGTAGTGTAAATTTACAAAAAATTGAAAAAACAATAAAATAATGCTTGCATTTTTCAGAATAGTGTGTTAAAATCCATTCGTTATGTATCCTAATGTACCAATGAGAGGTGAAAAGAAATGAAGCAGGGTATCCATCCTAAGTACGAGAAGACAGAGATCCGCTGTGCTTGCGGTGCTGTTCTTGAGACATCTTCAACAAAGCCGAATATGCGTGTTGATATTTGCTCAAAGTGCCATCCGTTCTTTACCGGCAAGCAGAAGCTTGTTGATACAGGCGGACGTGTTGACAGATTCAAGAAACGTTACAACCTCGAAAGCAAATAAGAAAAGATATAAGGCGGTGGATTTTACCACCGCCTTAACTTTTATTCCGGTAAAATCTTTCCGCTGATAATCGTAAACCTATTTTATTCAGCGGTTACTGTAAGGATGTTGCTGATGACTGAATATCTTACACTTAAATCAGAAAACAATGATGAATTTACCGTTAAGCACTCGCGCTTTATCGGCTATGCCAAGCCTGTTACAACACAGGAGGAGGCAGTTGCATTCATCAATGAAATAAAATCAAAACACTGGGATGCCAAGCATAACGTATATGCGTACATTCTCCGTGAGGGGCAGACAAGGCGGTATTCCGATGACGGTGAGCCTCAGGGCACTGCAGGTATTCCCGTGCTTGACGTACTTCAGAAAGAGGGTCTGACCGATTGCTGTGTGGTTGTAACACGCTATTTCGGCGGTGTTCTTCTTGGCGGAGGCGGTCTTGTACGTGCATATTCACACGCGGCAAAGCTTGCTGTTGACAGTGCTGTTGTAATTAAAATGTCGATGTGTGTGCGTGCAGAATGTGAATGTGATTACGGATTTTACGGCAGACTTGCTTCACTTATTCCTGAATGCGGCGGTACTGTTGAGAACAGCGAATTTACCGATATTGTCAAAGTTACCTTTACAATGCCCGAAACGGTTTACGGCAATTTCTGTGCACAGCTTACTGAGTGCAGCTTCGGAAAAGTAAGCTCGGATATTACCGAAAAAATATTTCTTGAAATAAAGTAAAAAAGAAAAAAGGGTTTTTTATTCTGAAAAACTATAACAATAATATAAGAGCGAAAAAAGGCAGGTGAGGTCAGGTTATGCAGAGTATAAGAGAGTTGACGGAAAAAAACGAGCATATTGTATTATCACCCTATGCCGCATTTGCCGACGAGAGTATCGGCAGAGAGCGTGACGAAGATCAGTGCGATATCCGTACCTGCTTTCAGCGTGACCGTGACCGTATAATTCACTCGAATGCATTTCGCAGACTCAAGCACAAGTCGCAGGTGTTTCTTTCACCCGAGGGAGACCATTACCGTACAAGACTTACTCATACGCTTGAGGTTTCACAGATTGCACGTACAATAGCTGTCGGCTTACGCCTTAACGAAGACCTGACAGAGGCTATTGCACTTGGTCATGACCTTGGTCATACACCCTTCGGTCACGCAGGTGAGAGGGCACTCAACAGTGTTCATCCGGGCGGTTATCGACATTATGAGCAGAGCGTACGTGTGTGCGAAAAGCTTGAGAAGAGCGGAATGGGTCTTAACCTCAGTTATGAGGTAATCAACGGTATCGAGCGTCATACCAACGGTGAAAAAGCCAAGACCCTCGAGGGCAGAATTGTCCGCCTTGCCGACAGAATTGCATATATAAATCATGATATCGACGATTCAATCCGTGCAGGTGTAATAACTGAAGATGATATTGCTTTGCCGGTGCGCAAGGTGCTCGGTTTTTCTAAATCTGAGCGAATCAATACGCTTGTGCTTTCCGCAATAGAAAACAGTGAGGATGATATAACTCTCTACCCTGAGGTTGCTGAGGCGATGGAAGAACTTCATACGTTTATGTTTGCAAACGTCTACACAAATCCTTACTGCAAAGGTGAAGAGGGCAAAGCTGATACAATGCTCAAACAGCTTTACCATTATTTTGCCGATAATCCCGGTGATTTACCCAACGCATACGAGGAAATTTGTTTGCGTGAGGGTGCTGACAGAGCAGCGTGCGATTACATATCCGGTATGACCGACAGATTTGCAGTACGCAAATTTGAAGAGTTGTTTATTCCGCTTTCTTGGTCATAAGTATATCAGGCCTTATTGTGGTTACCACATATATAAATACATTATATAGTTAGTTGGAGAGAGAAATGGCTAATCGCTTGAATGAAGATTTTTTGCGTGAGCTTCGGGAAAAGAACGAAATTTCCGAGGTTATCTCTCCTTATGTCAATTTGCGTCGAAGGGGTACAACAATGAACGGCCTTTGCCCGTTTCATAATGAGAAAACCCCTTCGTTTACCGTTTATCTTGAGACCCAGTCGTGTTACTGTTTCGGTTGCGGTGCAGGCGGTGACGTAATTACATTTATCCGCCGTATCGAGAACCTCGGCTATATTGACGCTGTCAAGAGTCTTGCTCAGCGTGCGGGTATCGCTTTGCCGGAAGACGGATTTGACGACGCAATAAGCAAGCGGCGCCGCAGAATACTCGAGGCTAACCGTGAAGCGGCAAGGTTTTTCCATTCATCTCTTATGAGTGAAAAGGGAAAACATTGTCTCGATTATTATCTTTCACGCGGTTACAGCATGGCAACTATCCGCCGTTTCGGTATGGGCTTTGCGCCCGATGACTGGCGTGCACTGTATAACCATCTTCATTCGCTCGGCTATACACCGGGTGAACTTGTAGATGCAAATCTTGTGCGTAAAAGCGAAAAAAACGGCAAGGTTAATTATTATGATAATTTCCGCAATCGTGCCATGATACCGATTATTGACGTACGTGGTAACGTTGTTGCTTTCGGCGGAAGAGTGCTTGACGACTCAAAGCCGAAATATATAAACACGTCCGATACACTTGTATATAAAAAGGGCTCGGGTGTATTTGCACTGAACCTTGCCAAAGACAGCGGAGAGCGACGTCTGATTATTACGGAAGGCTATATGGATACAATAGCTCTTCATCAGGCAGGCTTTAAGAATACAATAGCTTGTCTCGGTACGGCTTTGCCCGATGAACAGGTCAATCTTATCAGCCGTTATGCTGACGAAGTGCTTCTTGCATACGACTCTGACGAAGCAGGTCAGAAAGCTGTACGCAGGGCTATTCAAGCTTTCTCAAAAACAGGTGTCAAGGTGCGTGTGCTTGCTCTCTCCGGCGGCAAAGACCCTGATGAAATAATAAAAAAATACGGTGCAGAACGATTCCGTAATATCGTTGACGGTGCTGCAAACGACGTGGAATACCGTTTACAGAGCATTCGGTCTAAATATAACACTATGACAGATGACGGTAAGGTCGGATTTATGCGTGAAGCAGTTACCGTGCTGGCTGCAATAAGTTCGGAAATAGAACGTGACGTATACATTAACCGTCTTTCAACTGACCTGGGCATATCCAAGGATGCAATTACAGCACAGGTGAAATCTGTGCGTAAAAGGTCGGTGCGTGCAAAAGAAGCCGAAGAAATGAAACGTATTCAGGCTTCATCTTTTGCTTCACCTGCCAACAGCTCGGTGTCGGGTACGGTAGGCGCAAGGCGTGCGGAAGAAGCCTTGCTTGCAAACCTGATGCGTGCTCCGTCAAACTACCGTAAGTTTTCGGACAAGCTTTCGGCTGACATATTCCCCAGTGAATTCGGAAAAGCTGTTTATGAGGCTTTGCTTCCGTATCTTGAAAGGGGAGAAATGCCTGAATACGGACAGGTGATACAGTCTCTTGACGGTGAGCAGGCTGCCGTTCTGTCAAGGATTATCAACACCAAAATCAACACAGGCAACACCGCTGCCGAGTGCAGCGATTGCATAGATAAGCTTATTGAGGAAAAAGCTAAATCGGATGTGGCGGATCCCTCAGCACTAAGCGATGAAGAATTCAAAAAATTATTCAACTCATAAAAGGAGAAAAAAGAATGGGAATTGAGACAACAGATAAGAAAAGTGCCTTTCGTGCATTGGTTGAACGCGGTAAGCAGACCGGTAAGCTGACTACACGCGAAATTGATGCTGCGATTGAAGAGATGAATCTTGAGCTCGAAGAACTCGACGAGCTCTATGATACTATCGAAACCCAGAATATCAAGATTATTGATGACCTTGGTGATGCTGCGCTTGAAGAGCTTTCTTTTGACACCGATATAAAGGTAGCAGGTGAATCAGGAGCAAGCGGCGACGCTAAAAATGCCGCTATGGATGACCCTGTCAAGGTTTATCTTAAAGAAATCGGTCACGTTCAGCTTCTTTCTGCCGAAGAAGAGATTGAGCTTGCTGTCAAGATTGCAAACAACGACGAGGCTGCAAAGAGCCGCCTTGCCGAGGCTAACCTGCGTCTTGTTGTAAGTATTGCAAAGCGTTACGTAGGCAGAGGTATGCAGTTCCTTGATCTTATTCAGGAGGGTAACCTCGGTCTTATCAAGGCTGTTGATAAGTTTGACCATACAAAGGGCTTCAAATTCTCAACTTATGCAACTTGGTGGATAAGACAGGCTATTACAAGAGCTATTGCCGACCAGGCAAGAACTATCCGTATTCCCGTTCATATGGTTGAAACCATCAACAAGGTTAAGAAGACAAACAGCCAGCTTCTTCATAAAATCGGCCGTGATCCCAGTGCCGAAGAGATTGCACAGGAACTTGATATGCCGGTTGATAAGGTTCGTGAGATACTTCGTGTTGCTCAGGAGCCCGTTTCTCTCGAAACTCCCATCGGTGAGGAAGAAGATAGCCATCTTGGTGATTTCATTCCCGATGATGATGCACTTGCGCCTGCAGACGCCGCATCAAATATTCTCCTCAAAGAGTCACTTGACGAAGTTCTTAACACTCTTACTCCCAGAGAGAAGAAGGTTATTGTACTCAGATTCGGCCTTGCGGACGGTCATCCCCGTACACTTGAAGAGGTCGGTAAGGAATTTAACGTAACACGTGAGCGTATTCGTCAGATTGAGGCAAAGGCGCTGAGAAAATTACGTCATCCAAGCCGTGCGAAGCTTCTCAAGGGATATGATATTTAATTCCGTACTATAAAAAATTTTCATTTCACTAAACTATATAATCCCCGGCAAGAATTTGTCTTTCGAAAACCCGCTCTCGCTA
>JAZSEX010000054.1:0-32339 GCA_045531935.1 Acutalibacteraceae bacterium
GGTTCATTCTGTGACGTTGCAGAAGAAGTTATCGACTACCTTACAGCTAAGGGCGAGAAGGTAGGTCTTGTAAAGGTTCGCCTTTACCGCCCCTTCTCAGCAGAGAAGTTTGTTGCAGCTATCCCTGCAACAGCTAAGAAGATTGCTGTTCTTGACAGAACCAAGGAGCCCGGTTCACTTGGTGAGCCTCTCTACCTTGATGTTGTTGCTGCTCTTGCTGCTACAGGCAGAACAGGCCTTACAGTAACAGGTGGCCGTTACGGTCTCGGTTCTAAGGATACTCCTCCCTCAAGCGTATTCGCAGTATACGATGAGCTTGCAAAGGATGCTCCCAAGGCTCAGTTCACAATCGGTATCAACGATGACGTTACAAACCTTTCACTCGAAGAGAAGGAAGCTCCCAACACAGCTGCTGAGGGCACAATCGAGTGTAAGTTCTGGGGTCTCGGCGGTGACGGTACTGTCGGTGCAAACAAGAACTCCATCAAGATCATCGGTGACCATACAGATAAGTATGTTCAGGCATACTTCCAGTACGACTCAAAGAAGACAGGCGGTATCACCGTTTCTCACCTTCGTTTCGGCGACAAGCCCATCAAGAGCCCGTACTACATCAACAAGGCAGACTTCGTTGCTTGCCACAACCCCTCTTATGTTGAGAAGGGCTACAAGATGGTTAACGACGTTAAGCCCGGCGGTGTATTCCTTGTAAACTGCCAGTGGTCTGCTGATGAAATCAGCGCAAAGATGCCTGCTGAGGCAAAGCGCTACATCGCAAAGAACAACGTTCAGCTCTACACTGTTAACGCTATCGATCTTGCTGCAGAAATCGGTCTCGGCAAGAGAACAAATACAATCCTTCAGGCAGCTTTCTTTGCACTTGCAAACGTTCTTCCCAAGGACGAGGCTATCGGCTACATGAAGGATGCAGCAACAAGATCCTTCCTCAAGAAGGGCCAGGATATTGTTGACATGAACCACAAGGCTATCGATGCAGGCTTCGGTGCATTCGCTAAGATTGACGTTCCTGCTGACTGGGCTGACGCTGCTGATGATGCTGCTCCCGCAGCTTCTAAGGGTGCAGAGAAGCTCGTTAAGATGGTTGACGGTATCATGAAGCCCGTTGCACTTATGAACGGTGATTCTCTTCCTGTTTCTGCTTTTGCAGACCACGCTGACGGTACATTCGAGCACGGTGCTTCCGCATACGAGAAGCGCGGTGTTGCAGTTATGGTTCCCGCTTGGGATGCTGAGAAGTGTGCTCAGTGTAACCGCTGCTCATACGTATGTCCTCACGCAACAATCCGTCCCTTCGCTCTCACAGCTGACGAGGCTGCTAATGCTCCCGAGCAGGCAATCATCGTTGACAAGAAGGGTAAGGGCAAGGATTCTTACAAGTATACTCTTGCAGTTTCTCCGCTCGACTGTATGGGTTGCGGCGTTTGTATCGGCGTATGTCCCACAAACTCACTCACAATGGTTCCCAGAGAGTCTCAGGATAACCAGCAGCCCGTATTCGATTACATGGTTGCTAACGTAACAGAGAAGGCTGATATGTGCGATAACACAGTTATCGGCAGCCAGTTCAAGAAGCCTCTTCTTGAGTTCTCCGGCTCATGTGCAGGCTGTGCTGAAACATCTTATGCACGCCTTATCACTCAGCTCTTCGGCGACAGAATGTATATCTCCAACGCAACAGGTTGTTCTTCAATCTGGGGCGGCCCCGCAGCAACATCACCCTACACAACAAATGCTAAGGGTCAGGGTCCTGCATGGGCAAACTCCCTCTTCGAGGATAACGCAGAGCACGGCTTCGGTATGCTCCTCGGTCAGAACGCTATCCGTTCCAGACTTATCGATGATGTTAAGGCTATTGCAGCTTCCGATAAGGCAAGCGACGATGTCAAGGCAGCTTGTGCAGCATACCTTGATACAGTAAACGACGGTGCAAAGAACGGTGCAGCTGCAGACGCTCTTGTTGCTCTCCTTGACGGTTGCGATTGCGACCTTTGCAAGGACGTTGTTGAAAACAAGGCTTACCTTGCTAAGAAGTCCGTATGGATCTTCGGCGGTGACGGTTGGGCATACGACATCGGCTTCGGCGGTGTTGACCACGTTCTCGCTTCCGGCCAGGATGTAAACATTATGGTATTCGATACTGAGGTTTACTCCAACACAGGCGGTCAGGCTTCCAAGGCTTCTCAGATCGGTCAGGTTGCTCAGTTCGCAGCAGCAGGTAAGGCAATCGCTAAGAAGGGCCTTTCCGAAATCGCTATGAGCTACGGCTACGTTTACGTTGCTCAGATTGCTATGGGTGCTGACATGAACCAGACAATCAAGGCTATCACAGAAGCTGAAGCATATCCGGGTCCGTCAATCATCATCGCTTACGCTCCCTGTGAGATGCACAGCATCAAGGGCGGTATGGTTAACTGCCAGAACGAAATGAAGAAGGCTGTTGACTGCGGCTACTGGAATATGTTCCGTTACAACCCCGCACTCAAGGCTGAGGGCAAGAATCCCTTCACAATCGATTCCAAGCCCGCAACAGGCAGCTACCGTGACTTCATCCTTGGCGAAGCTCGTTATTCTTCACTTACACGTTCCTTCCCCGAGCGTGCTGAAGAGCTCTTCGCACAGGCTGAAAAGGCATCTATCGACAGATACGATCACCTTCTCAGACTTAAGGATCTCTATGCTCCTGCTGAATAATCAATATTTAGTACTTGCATTTTTACAATTGTGTGATACAATTGTCTCATAAATCTAAAGAGGAGGATAATCACAATGGCATACGTAATCACTGACGATTGCATCGCTTGCGGTGCATGTGCAGCAGATTGCCCCGTAGGTGCTATCTCTGAGGGCGACGGCAAGTATGTTATCGATGCTGATACTTGCATCGATTGCGGCGCTTGCGCAGGTTCCTGCCCCGTAGGTGCAGCTCAGGAGGGCTAATCCCACACGACGCAATAATTAAACAAAGAGCCGTCCGGTATTCCGGGCGGCTTTTTTGTTGTAGTTGATTGATAATTAATTTCTTTATTCTGTTTCCGGATGAATTTTGTTTTCCGGGCTGGTATTAAAAGGCAAGCAGGATAGCGAGGTGTGTTTAAGATTGTTCAAAAAAAGAATAAAAAGTTCTTTTGCGTTACAAAAACATAAATAACTATTGAAATTTATATATAAATAAGTTAGAATATAAGAAGTTATAACTAAAATTGTGTCCGGAAGGAAGTTTGATATTATGGCAAAGCTAAAAATGGCAGTTATCGGTACAGGCGGTATCAGTAACGAACATATCAGAGGTTACATAAATAACCCCGATACAGAGCTTTATGCTTTTTGCGATATCAACCCTGAACAGCTTGCAATGATGGCAGAAAAATACGGTATCCCTGCTGAGCGTACTTTTACCGATAAGGATGAGATGCTCAAGGCACTGCCCGAAATCGACGCTGTAAGCGTATGTACATGGAACAGTGCTCACGCAGAGTGTACGATTGCCGCACTTAATGCAGGCAAGCACGTAATATGTGAGAAGCCGATGGCAATGAATGCCGAAGAAGCAAAAGAAATGCTTGAGGCTGCAAAGCGTAACAACAAGCTTCTTATGATAGGTTTTGTACGCCGTCACGGTAATGACTGTGAAGTTGTACGCGAGAACGTTGATTCAGGTACTTTCGGTGACCTTTACTATGCAAAGGCTACATATCTCCGCCGTAACGGTAACCCCGGTGGCTGGTTCGGTGACAAGTCACGCTCAGGCGGCGGTCCGCTTATCGACCTTGGTGTTCACGTTATTGATCTTGTACGCTTTATCTTCGGCAATCCGAAGCCCGTTTCTGTTTACGGTGTTACTTTCCAGAAGCTCTTTAACCGCCCCAATGTTGTTGGCGGTAAGGCATGGAAGGCAAGTGCCGTAGGTGTGCAGGATAAATGTGACGTTGAAGACCTTGCAAGTGCTATTATCCGTTTTGATAACGGTGCTGTGCTCAGTGTTGAAGCTGCATTCAGCCTTAATATCAAAGAGGATGAAGGAAACATTGAACTTTTCGGCACAAAGGCAGGTGCAAAGCTCAGCCCGAACGTAGAGATTTTCACAGAGCTTAACGACCGTATGGTCAACATCAGCTTTGCTCAGCCGACTGCACTTAACTTTGACGGACTTTTCCAGAAAGAAATCAACAACTATGTTGATTCGATTCTCGGCAGGGCAGAGTGCCTTGCACCCGCTGAAGACGGTGTAGAAATGATGAAAATACTGGATGCTGTTTATGAGTCAGCAAAAACAGGTCATGAGGTTATATTATAATGGCTGAAAACAAAAGACTTTACCTCTCATCACCCAACATGAGTTCACAGGGCTATGAGATGGAATACATAAAGCTCGCATTCGACACCAACTGGATTTCTACGCTTGGTCAGAATGTTGACGGATTTGAAAATGAAATGTGTGAGTGTACGGGTGCAAAGTATGCGGCAGCACTCAGTTCAGGTACTGCGGCAATCCACTTGGGATTGAAAGCTGCAGGTGTCAAAGAGGGGGACAGAGTTTTCTGTCAGTCACTTACCTTCTCGGCAACCGCTAACCCGATTATATATATCGGTGCTGAGCCTGTATTTATTGACAGTGATGAGCAGACCTGGAATATGTCTCCCGATGCACTCAGACGTGCGTTTGAGAAGTATCCCGACACCAAATACGTGATTGTTGTTCACCTCTACGGTCTTGCTGCAGATATGGATGAAATCAGAAGCATCTGTGACGAATACGGTGCAATGATTATAGAAGATGCTGCAGAGAGCCTCGGTACAACCTATAAGGGTAAGATGACGGGCACTTTCGGTGACTACGGAATATATAGCTTTAACGGCAACAAGATAATTACGACATCAGGCGGCGGTATGCTTGTATGCAATCTCGACGATGAAACAGCTCAGGAACGTATAAAGAAGGTACGTTTCTGGTCTACACAGAGCCGTGACCCTGCAAGACATTACCAGCACAGCGAAATCGGCTACAACTACCGTATGAGCAACATTATTGCAGGTATCGGCAGAGGTCAGCTCAAGGTGCTTGATGAGCGTGTTGCACAGAAGCGTGCGATATATGATCGTTATAAAGCTGCTTTTTCGGATATTGCAGATATACATATGATGCCTATCAATGATTTCTGCGAGCCTAACTGTTGGCTCAGTTGCTTTACAATTACGGGCAATAAGGTGTGCCCGAATGATATTATGGATGCACTCAGTGAAAAGAACATAGAGTCAAGGCCTATATGGAAGCCGATGCATCTTCAGCCGGTTTTTGAAAAGTGCGATTATATCGACAACGGCTCGGTTGCCGAAAAGCTTTTTGTAAACGGTATCTGTCTGCCTTCGGACACGAATATGACAGAAGAACAGCAGGATGAGGTCATCTCTATTGTGAGGGCTTTATTCAAGTAAGTTTTGGAGCGGATTTTTTGAGAAGATTTTATGAGGGTGTAATAAAGAGAGGTATCGACTTTCTCGGTGCTTTGGTGGCTCTTGTTTTACTCAGCCCCTTTTTTTGTGTGCTGTGTATATTGGTGCGTATAAAGCTTGGCAGCCCCGTACTTTTTAAACAGAAGAGACCCGGTAAAAACGGTAAGGTTTTTACTCTGTATAAATTCCGCACGATGACGGATGAACGCGACGAAAACGGTGAGCTTTTGCCGGATGAAGTCAGACTCACAAAATTCGGTAAGCTTATGCGCAGCCTTTCGCTTGACGAGCTGCCGGAGTTTATCAATATTCTGAAAGGCGATATGAGCTTTGTCGGACCGAGACCTCTGCTTGTGGAGTATCTTGAGCTTTACAGTGAGCGGCAGGCAATGCGTCACAACGTACGCCCCGGTCTTACGGGTCTTGCTCAGGCTAACGGACGTAATCTTCTCACCTGGGAAGATCGGTTTGAATATGACGTGAATTACGTTGAGAATCTGAGCTTTTTGCTTGATATAAAAATAATATTTAAAACTGTTTTGGGTGTAGTTAAAAGAGAAGGTATAAACAGCGAAAACAGTGCTACAATGGAGCGTTTTACCGGCGGAAAGAATAAAACGGAGGTTATGGAGAGATAAATGAAAAAAGTACTGCTTACAGCAAGTGTTCAGCATCATTTCAATGCTTTCCATTTTCCTCTTATAGATATCTTTCACGAAAAAGGCTGCGAGGTTGAGATTGCCGCACACGACGTAATGGGCGGTGAACAGCACGAAAGCCTTAAGAAAAAAACGGATAAAATATACGATATACCGTTTGAGAGGTCACCGTTCAGCTTTAAAAATAAAGAGGCTTATAAGCAGCTTAAAAAGGTTATAGACGAAAACGGTTACGATATAATAAACTGCAACACACCCGTTGCAAGTATTGTTACAAGGCTTGCTGCACGCAACAGCCGCAAGAAGGGCACAAAGGTTGTCTACACGGCTCACGGATTCCATTTTTACAAGGGTGCGTCAAAGCTTAATTGGCTTATTTTTTATCCCCTTGAGAAGATTTTCGGTAAGCTTTTTACTGACTGCATAATCACGATATGCGATGAAGACGAAGCCAATGCAAAAAGGTACGGTCTTTGTGAAAATATAAAACGTATTCACGGTGTAGGTGTAAACGGTGAAAGATTTATGCCTGCTGATGAAGATGTAAAGAAAAAATTACGCAAGGAATATAACCTTGACGAAGATGCAAAGGTATGCCTTTGTACGGGTGAACTTAATGCTAACAAAAACCAGCAGATGTTTATTTCTGCTTTGCCTGAGGTTGTGAAAGTAAACCCGGGATTCAGGCTGATGTTTGCAGGAATAGGCGACAAAGAGGATGAGCTACGAAACCTTGCGAAAAGCCTTGGTGTTGAAGAAAACGTTATGTTCCTTGGATTCAGGACAGATATAGATAAACTCATAACGGTGAGCGACTTTATATGTTCGGGAAGTTACCGTGAGGGTCTGCCGGTAAATATTATAGAAGGTATGCTTTCGGCAAAGCCTGCCGTTGTTTCGCATAACAGAGGCCACAACGAGCTTGTTGAGGACGGTGTCAGCGGATTTTTTGTTGATTTCGGTGACACAAAGGGCGTTGCAGATGCGTTCAATAAGCTTTGTGCAGACAAGTTGCTTTGCGAAAAAATGGGCAAAGCTGCGTATGAACGCAGTGAAAAATATTCCTGCAAAAGTGTTGAAAAAGAACTCAGAGCAATATATAATGAGTTAATATAAAACTAAGGAAAGAAAGGTTTAAGAAAGATGAATGTAATTGTACTTGAAAACGCAGCACAGATAGGCGAGGAGCTTGGCAAGTTTTATGTTGATTTTATCAACGAAAATCCCTCTTGCGTACTCGGTCTTGCAACCGGCGCAACTCCCGTACCTACATATAACTATATAACAAAGGCTTATGCAGACGGCAAGGTCAGCTTCAAGAATGTAAGCACATTCAACCTTGACGAATACTGCGACCTTCCCAAGGATAACAAGAACAGCTACTATACATTTATGTTCCAGAATCTTTTCAGCCACGTTGATATTGACCCCGCAAACGTCGGCTTCCTTGACGGTAACGTAACAGACTACGATGCAGAGAGCAAGCGTTATGCTGAGGCTATCAAGGCAAAGGGCGGCATTGACGTACAGCTTCTGGGTATCGGTCACAACGGTCATATCGCATTCAACGAGCCTGCTGACGAGTTTACAGATGAGGCTTTCCGTGTAACTCTTTCCGAGAGCACAATCAACGCAAACTCAATCTATTTCGACGACGCTCCGATGCCGAGATACGCTATGACAATGGGTATCGGCTCAATTATGCGCTCAAAGAAGATTGTTCTTGTTGCAACGGGTGCAGGTAAGGCTCAGGCTATCAAGGGTATGATTGAGGGTGAGGTTACACCTCAGCTTCCCGCATCTATTCTTCAGAATCACGACGACGTAGTTGTTTACCTTGACAAGGATGCTGCGTCACTTCTTACAAAATAAGTTTACTTAAATCCTCGGCTTAACGTCGGGGATTTTTGATAGGGGTTGTTATTAATGAAAAAAATAATTTCCGTACTTCTCTGTGTGTTTTTATTGAATTCCTGCTTTGTTTTCGGTGTTGGTGCTGAAGATGATGCACTGCGTTTCGGTGAAGACGGCAAGTTTACGGTGCTTCAGATTACCGACCCGCAGGATGATGCTTACCCTGCACACGGACTTAAAGAGTTTATTGAAAAGGCGATAGAAGAAACCGACCCGGATTTTATTGTTGTAACCGGTGACATTGTTGAAGATTCACGTGCAGGTGATATCTCGGACGATAAGATTTTTCAGGAGGGTGTAACCGTTAACGGCGACTATGCCGCAACGCTTGCAAACACAGTAAAAGCCTGCGAGGATTTCTTTGCACCTATTGAGGCATCCGGTATTCCTTATGCGGTTTCTCAGGGAAATAACGACTATAACAGTGATGTTACAAACGAGGACTGGCTTGAGATTTATGCTTCATTCCCGAATAACGTGACTGTTGATATGTCCGACGATGAGGAAGGAAAAATCGACTGCTATATCCCTGTGCTTTCTTCGGATTCCGATGAGCCTGCTTTTGGGTTATGGATGCTTGATAACGGCAGAAGTTTTACTGAGGGTCAGCTTGAATGGTTCAAGGCTTACGATAACGGTAATGTGCCTTCTCTTGTTTTTGAGCACGTGCCCGTAGACGATATAGGCAACCTCTATGAGGAGTGTAATATATGGGACGAGGGTGCGATTATTGACGGCACGTCGGCTTACCGACTTAAGGCTGACGTAGACGGTCACGCAGAAGGTATTGTAAAGCCGGGTCAGACTACAGACGAATTTACCGCCTGGAAGGATAAAAACGTTGTCGGTGCTTTCTTCGGCCATTGGCACACAAGCGGATACACCGGTGTATGGGACGGTGTTACACTCGGTATGACATACGGTTGCCAGTTTTCAAAGGCAGGCCCCTACGGTGTGCGTACAATAACACTTGATGAAAACACCGGCACGATGGAAACCGAGATTTATGTTTACGAAAACGGTGAATTTGCAGTGCAGGCAGATGAGGTTTATACTGAGTATGACAATGCATTTGAGCAGGCGATAGCCGGTGTAATCAACTTCTTCAAAAACATATTTAATGCACTCGTTTATCTTCTTAAATTTTAATCTGAAATAAAACAACAGCAGAGCGATTTCAATTCTTCGCTCTGCTGTTAATTTTTTTATCTCTCTGATGTAAGCTTAAATACGTCGGAGCTTTTGCCGATTACAACCAGATGGTCTTCATCGGTAAAGACATAATCTCCGCCCGGCAGGGGCTTAAGCACTTCACCGTGTTTGATTGCGATAATATTGATATTGTATTCGCGTCTTACATTTACCTGCAATACCGATTTGCCTATCCAGGAAGTTACAACGGGTACTTCGAAAATGGAATACTCGTCCGTAAGCTGAATGTAATCGTAAACGTTGTCTGCATTGAATCTTACAGCAAGCTTTTCTGCGATTTCTCTTTCGGGGTAAATTACCTCGTCAGCACCGACACTCTTCAGAAAACGTGCCTGAATATCACGGTTAGCTTTTGAAACAACGTATTTTGCCTTCATATCCTTGAGCAGAGCCGTTATTTCAAGTGATGACTGGAAGTTTTCGCCTATGCAGACAAAACAGATATCAAAGTTGTTTACTCCGAGCGAACGGATAACTCCTTCGTTGGTACAGTCACCTATAAACGAATCGGTGAAAAGGGGAGCAAGCTCCTCAATTACTTCTTCGTCACTGTCTACAATCATAACATCGTTGCCGAGCTCCTGCATTTTGCGTGCAAGATGCGTGCCGCAACGTCCCATTCCTATTACAAGTATATTTTTCATCGATAGTTCTCCTTAACCGATAAGGATTTTTTCTGTAGGTCTTGTAAGCTTTGCGTGCTCGCGACGCTCCGCAAAAGCTACTATTATCGTAAGACCGCCTATTCTGCCTGCAAACATAAGCAGCATCAGCACTATGTGAGAAAAGCTGCTGAGTGTCGGCGTGATGCCTACCGTAAGGCCTACAGTGCCGACTGCCGATGCAACCTCAAAAAGCACATCGGAAAGCGGCAGATTCTCAGCGGATGATATGGCTATAAGGGTGATTATGACAGCTGCCGTATACGCACTTATTATTGCACCCGCACGTTTTACAGTGTCGTCTTCAAGGCGTCGCTTGAAAACAACAGTGTCCTTGTCACCCTTTGCGGCCGCAATAAGCTCGAAGAACATTACGGCAACTGTAGTTGTTTTTATACCGCCTGCGGTTGAGCCGGGGCTTCCGCCGATCATCATAAGCACACTCATCAGCACAACACCTGCACCGGAAAGACGGTTGAGCGGTACTGTATTAAAGCCTGCTGTTCTTGAGGTTACGGATTGGAAAAACGAAGCGAGTAATTTTTCGCCCGTTGTGAGATTGGCGAGACTTGCGTTCTTTTCTGTAAAAAAGAATACGAGCCAACCCGAAAGTATAAGCACGGCAGATGTAGTCAGCACTATTTTTGAATGGAGAGAATAATTTTTGAATTTTATGCCGTGAGTTACAATATCCTGCCAGACAATAAAGCCTATACCGCCGCATATTATAAGTGCACAAACCGTAATATTTACTGTAATATCGCTATAAAACGGGGTAAGGGATGAAAACTCACCGTAACGGCCCATAAGGTCAAACCCTGCATTGCAGAATGCGGATACCGCGTGAAAAACCGAGTAATAAAGCCCCTTGGCAAAACCCAATTCGGGACAGAACCGCGTTGCAAGGAGGATTGCACCGGTGCCCTCGCAAATGAAGGTGACCTTAATTATCTGCTTGAGAAGTCGGATTACTCCGCTTGATCTCATTGTGCCTGCAGACTGCATTAACAGCTTTCTTTCGTAAAGGTTGATTTTCTTTTTGGTAAACACGGAGAATGTCATTATTATTGTCATTACCCCGAGTCCGCCGATTTGTATCATAGTCAGTATTACAAGCTGACCGAAAAGCGACCAATGCGTAAAGGTGTCGCGTACAATCAGACCCGTTACGCAGGTTGCACTGGTTGCCGTGAAAGCAGAATCAAGCAGGGGAGTCCACTCTCTGCTTTTTGAAGCGATAGGCAGACACAGCAGAAGTGTACCGACGGCAATAACAGCAACGAAAAAGAGAGCAATTATCTGTGTGGATGTAAGCTTGAATGCGGAACGTTTCAAGTTATTCACTCCGTATTATTTCATCATTTCGCTGATGAGGTTTTTGATTGTGGAGACAATCTCGCTGATTTCTGTCTTCATACTGATTGTCTTGTCTCTGCTGACGATTTCGCAAACGTTTTCTTTGAGATTTCTCGGGCTTGCGATAATTCTCAGCGGTACGCCGAGAAGGTCGGCAGCGGAGAACATAAAGCCTGCACTTACCTTGCGGTCATCGTAAATAACCTCAACACCTGCAGCCTGAAGCTCTTCGTAAAGCTTGTCTGCACATTCCTTTGTTGCGGCATCGTCGGAGCGTACGCAGCAGAGGTGTACCTGCCAGGGTGCGATAGACATCGGCCAGATGGGACCGTAGTTATCGTGATATGCTTCACATACGCTTGCGGCAAGTCTGCCGACACCGATACCGTAGCAGCCCATAATCGGATACTGCTCCTGACCGTTGCTGTCAAGGTATGTCATACCCATTGACTTTGTATATTTTGTGCCGAGCTGGAAGATGTTACCGACCTCGATACCTCTTGAGAGGGAAACAGAGTGCTTGCCGCACTGCGGGCAGATACCGCCGTCTTTAATAGCGGCAACGTCTGCGTATTCAACTTCACCGAGGTCACGCTCGATATTGAAGCCTGTGTAGTGATAATCAAGCTTGTTTGCACCGCAGACAAGATTTGTTGCACCCTTGAGTGAGCCGTCGATAACAACGGTAACACGCTCATCCATATTGTAAGGACCGATGAAGCCTGCGATAATACCGCAGCCGTCAGTAATCTCTGCAGGGTGAATCTCGCAGCCGACTGTGTTGCGCAGCTTTGTTTCGTTGACCTCGAGGTCGCCTCTTACAAATGCAACAATGTAGGAATCGTCTGCGTTTCTCTGGTAAACAACAGCCTTGCAGGATTTCTCAACGGGTGTGTTGAGAAATGTGCATACTTCTTCGATTGTGTGCATATCAGGTGTGTGGACAAGTGTAAGCTCTTCGAGTACAGCATCAGCTTCATTTTCAACAATGCAGGGTGCAGCCTCGATATTTGCTCTGAAATCACACTCACTGCAGACTGCAATACTGTCTTCACCTGCAGCTGTGAGAAGCATATATTCGTGAGAAACACTGCCGCCCATCATACCGGAGTCGGACTTGACGGTAACAACCTCGGGGATACCGCAACGTGCGAAAATGCGGTTGTAAGCCTCGTAGCAACGGTCATAATACTGCTCAAGGTCTTCCTGTGAGGTGTGGAAGGAGTAAGCGTCCTTCATTGTGAATTCACGTACACGGATAAGACCTGCTCTGGGTCTGCCCTCGTCACGGAATTTAGTCTGAATCTGATATATCATAAAGGGATATTTGTTGTAGCTGTTTGCGTAGTCACGAACAAGGTGAACAGCCGCCTCTTCGTGAGTCATACCGAGCACCATCGGACTCTTGTTTCTGTCGCTGAAGCGGAGAAGCTCACTGCCGATTGACTCGTATCTGCCGCTTTCTTCCCAGAGAGATGCGGGCATAACAACGGGGAACTGTACTTCCTGACCGTCGATTTTATCCATCTCTTCACGGATAATGTTTTCAATCTTCTTGGTGATTCTGCGCATAGGCATATAAGAAGAGTAGATGCCGTTTGCAACGTTTTTGATGTAGCCGCCTCTGACAGTGAGAGCGTGGCTTTCGATTATACAGTCTGACGGCTTCTCTTTAAATCTTTCGCCGACGAGCTTATCAAGTTTCATCTTTAATAAACCTCCAAAGTAACTTAAATTACAACATCCATTATTTTACCTTTATATTATAAAAAAGTCAACTTTATATATAGAAATAACCCCGATTTGTAGGTTAGTACAAATCGGGGTATGTAATATAACGTTTGTTTGTTTTAAAATGCGAAGTATTTTTCTCTCTGCTTCTTCATTCTGCCCTGAATTGCTTTGAGCTGAGCCTCGGCATCCTCTTCGCCTGTGACGTATTTCTTCATCAGCAGACCCTCTTCGTAGCAAAGCTCATCGTGAAGCGGGAAGAAGTTTTTGTAGAGGAAGTTTGCGTAGCGTACAAGTCTGAAATCACCGACAATTCTGTATTCGGCACTGATTGTATCAACAGCAACGCTGTAGAAATCCTTGATTGAGCTGATAAGGCTTTCACGTGTGTTTTCGGGTGCAAATACGATTGTTGAGCAGATGAAGCCGTTGCGGTTGTTTATACTGCTGTGGCTGTCTGTACTGCCGACAATCGGAACTTTGTTGCCCTTTGCACACTGTTCGTAGTAGTAAATTGTCTGGAATCCGTTCTGCTCAAAGTAGTTTTCGCCTCCGAGAACTTCAAATGCATCGAAAGCTTTCTTTTCGAATAATGCATCAGTGAGTGAATCCGGCACGTGGAATACGTCGGCAATCCAGTAGGGGTGAGCAAAAATGCTCAAGCCGTCTGCTTTGCGTACCTGTTCGGTAATCCATGAGCAGCAGGCAAATGGGAATCTCTCAACACCTTCGGGGATATCGAGTGTGTCTGCATATGCGTCAACAGCAGCCCAGAATTCTTCTTTTGTCATTGTGTCGGGGCAGTTGCCGTCGAAACTGCGTTTGTCTTTGCTGTCACCGACTTCTTGGATGTGTGAGCTTGCGGTTGTAAGCGCGTTGATGCTGTATTTACCGCCGAAGTTTACCATATGCACGTCGTTGATGTGGTCAGGCTCACCCTTGGGCATATGCACTTCTTCACCCGGAATAAGAGTGTATTCAAGCTCGACGTCCTTATACGCATCGATAGCCTCGAGAGAAGGGTAGTAACGCTGATGGTCGGTTATAGCAAGGAAATCGTAACCGTGTCTGCGGTAGTTTGCGGCGACGATTGCGGGTGCCTGCTTACCGTCTGAACGGAAGGTGTGCATATGAAGGTCACCTGCAAAAGGATATCTGCCGATAAGGTCTTCGCCTACCGAGTAAACGGAAAGCTGAAAATCTTTCTTCATATCGTCTTTAAGAAAACGGACATAGTGCTCCTGCTCACTGCGGAATGTGTGCTTGATGCGGATACAGCCGTCGGCATCGGGCTTTACGGTGAATTCCTTTGTGGCAAGAGAAGTTTCGGGATAAGCCCAAAGTGGGCCTGTAGTAAGCGGAAGGATTTCCATATAGTACTCATCTTTTGTAAATGCAGCGTGAGCACCGAGGGGCTTTATTGTGATTTCAACCTCTTTGTCTTTAGGGAATACTTTCGGGAAAATGTCATAGTTATGAAGCTCGTTTGTCATTTTCAGTTCTCCTTTGCAAATGTATCGGGGATTTTCTCGCCGAATATTGTATAGGGGATATCCTTTCTGTTTTCGTATTTTACGCTTGAGGTTTCTGAAGTAAAGCTGACCTCGTAATATGTTGAAAATTCGGGAGAGAGATACTGAATATAATAAGTGCCCTTATGCTCTCTCATTGTAACGATAAAGTTTGTTCTTACTTCACCCATAAAATCTATAAATGAAGTAACTCTTACGGAAGATGAGCCTTTATCAATCTCAACCTTTTGTGTGAAGCTCTGTGCTTTGTAGATGTAAGCACCGTCTTCCTCTGTGATTTCTGCGGCTTCGGGCTGAGTGCCGTCGGTAATATAATCAAAAACGCTGTTGAGATAGCTTGAAGAAGTGAGCATCAGCGATATATCGGGGAAGGGTGCGTCTTTATCGTCTTTAAAAGCAGTGTCGTAGGCGACTGAAAATTCGTCGTTAAACCACGGCTTGAGCTTTGATTTTGTCATTCCGCAGGAAGCAAGCGTGAAAATTAGAGCGGCTGCAAGGAAAAATGCTGTTGATTTTTTGAAGATTTTCATTATATCGTCCTCCTTATAATCTGACTTTATTTTACACTTGTCAAAACAGCGTGTCAACATAAAATTGACATAAGGGATATGCAGTGATATAATTTTAATATTCTTATAAAAGGCGGTGAAGCTGTGGAAGAGAGATATATGCGTACGGCTATGCTTGTAGGTGAAGATGGTGTAGATAAGCTTAAGGCTTCATCTGTTCTTCTTTTCGGTGTAGGCGGAGTAGGCTCTTTTACGGCTGAGGCACTTGCAAGAGCGGGTGTCGGTCACATAGGGCTTTGCGATAATGACAGCGTATCTGTTTCAAATATCAACCGTCAGCTCGTTGCCTTGCAAAGCACCGTCGGTAAACTCAAGGTTGACGTTATGCGTGAGCGTATTGCGGATATAAACCCCGATATAAAGGTCAGCGTTTACCCTTGCTTTTATTCTGCCGAAACAGCAGGGGATTTCCGGTTTGAAGATTACGATTATATAATCGATGCAATCGATACAGTTACCTCAAAGCTGTTGATTATAAAAACCGCGAAAGAAAATAATATTCCCGTTATCAGCTGTATGGGTACGGGCAATAAGCTTGACCCGACGGCACTCACGGTAACCGATATCAAAAAAACAAGCGGCTGTCCGCTTGCACGTGTTATGAGGCGTGAACTCAAAAACCTCGGTATAAATTCGCTTAAGGTTATTTTTTCAACCGAGCAACCGATAAAACCGCTTTTTCAACCCGAAACCGATGAAGCAAAACGCTCTGTACCCGGCAGCGTTTCGTTTGTACCGTCCGCCGCAGGTCTGATTGCCGCAGGCGAGGTAATAAAAGACCTTATTAACAAGTAAGGAATGAAATATTTTGAGTAAGCATTCAAAACGAAAGCCTGCTTATATAAGCAGTGTAAGCACAAAGAGTATAATCGGTTCTTTTGCAGTTGTGATTGTCTTTGTGGCTTTTATTGTTGTCTTTTTGTGGGCTTTATCAACTGAACCTAAAGTACCTGCAACCTCAGAAGAAGTATGGAATATTATTGAATTACAAGGTTATGAACCTGAAGATTATACCGAAGAATACCATAATGCAGACGTAAGCTTTGAACTGTCACTGATAAAATGTGTTGGTTTTGAGAAAAATGATATATGCTTTCAATTCTTTGAGTTTAACAACAAAGATAATGCAATAGATATTTACGGTCAAGCATATCAGAAAATAACGCAAAGATATAATTCTTGGCAAAAAACAGAAATATCTCACCATAATAAAAATTACAGTTTGTACTTTTTGGATTCTATGGGGAAATATAATGTAGCGATACATGTTGGAAACACAGCAGTATATGCGTATTGCGATTCTGAGAATATGAATGAAATAGATCGTATCCTTGCGAAAATTGATTATCTGACATCCGGTAACAACAAAGGAAAGACAGAATAACCCTAAACAACAAAAGCGAGCGGCATCCAATCGGATGTCGCTCGCAGTGTTTTTTAAAAGCCTCCCTTGCTTAAAGGGAGGGGGACCGCGTTAGCGGTGGAGGGATTTTTTGACAATAGCATCAATATATTCACAAACGCCTTCGAAATTATTAAAAATTTCGTTATTGGGTATTCGTATAACTGTCAAATTTCGGGATTCTATTATTTCTGTACGAATTCTATCTTTTAATAATCATTCGATACTGTAATGCTGTGAGCCATCAAGTTCAATAATAAGCTGTGCGTCGTGACAGTAAAAATCGACAATATAGTTGTCTATAACTTTCTGCCGCAGAAATCTTACAGGATATGAGCGAAGAAAGTCATACCATAAATGCCGCTCTTCTTTTGTCATGTTTTTGCGAAGTGCTTTTGCGTTTTTGGTTAATTTTGGATTGTGCTTTCTATCCATTTTATCCCCCTGTCAGTCTTGCGACTGACATCCGGCTTTAGGCAAGGGGGACTTTAAATATCATTAAGTTTATCGGTGCTTTAGATATTGCTTTATCTCTTCAAAATTATTCTCGAACTGAAAAGCTTTCATTCCTGCTTTAATAGCACCCTCGACGTTGTCTGCTCTGTCATCGACAAACAGACATTCTTCGGGTTTCAGGTTGTGCTTTTCAAGAAGGTGTTTATAAATTTTAATATCGGGTTTTACGGTGTGCACGTCTGCGGAAACAACAACGCCGTCGAAAAAATCAAGGTTAAAATAACGGGGGAAGTAGCTGTAAAAACTTTTGTGTGCATTGGATAAAACGTAGACTCCGAAGCCTTTTGATTCTACAAACTCGCAGAAATCCTTTGCACCCTCAACAGGGACCATACACACGTCCCAACAGTCGATACACTTGCGTAAATCCGTGTGATATTCTTCGGGTACTCTCTGCTTTATGCTTTCAAAAGCTTCGTCAACGCTGATATTGCCGAGGTCGAGCTGTACCCATTCGTTGCCGCTGAAAAGCTCTTTCATAATTACAGGCTTGGCTTTTTCGGTTATTCCCAGCATCTGCATTGCCGCATCGGGGTTATAATCGAGCAGTACGTTGCCCATATCAAAAATAATGTTTTTTATCATAAAAGGAAGCTCTTTGTCCTTTCAATAAACTGTTTTGTGTCGATTGCGTCGAGTCGGTGTGCATCCGTGCCGATGTTGAAATAAACGCCGACCTCTTTGCCGATATTATACATTCTGCGGCAGAATTCGGGATAGCCTGCCATTGCGTTGAGGTTGAGCTCAAACGCTGTTTCGTGCTCCTTGCCGAGAGTGAGCAGGTCGCCGATTTCGTTGTCGCTGAAGCAAGCGGGCACACTGCCTGCTTCGAAGCCGACGTTCAGCCTTTTTGAGTTTGTGAGGTATCTGTCGTGAAACGGATGAGCTATACAGTCTGCTCTGTCGGATTTTATGAGGTTTGTCAGAGTTTCGATCATATGGTTTTTGTAGCCGACGGGGCTTGTATCTTCGGGCTGAATCCAGGAGGAAACGTGGTAGTGATTCTGAGCCCAGAGTCTGTAATCGAGCTCGATGTCATTTTCGGGGAAGTTGAAATTGTTGACACCGTATGCTGACAGCTCTCCGCCGATAAGTACACGTACGGGTGACTCTATTGTTTTTGCCTGCTCTCGGAGCATTGACAGGCTTACTCTGAATTCGTCTTCGGTATCAGCCTGCACGTGGTCTGTGATTGCTATCATTTCAAGTCCGTAAAGCTCGGCAGTGCGGACGATATCGTGCAGTGTCATTTCTGGCTTTGCACAGCCTGAAAACGATGAATGTATGTGCAGATTTTGTCTGCAGAGTATGTCTAAATCATAAGTAGGCTCGTGAAAATACATAAGTGACTGCTCCTGTAAATAATGCTTTTAGCGGGCGATTCGTGAATCGCCCCTACAATATTAATCTTTAACTAACATATAATACCGTATTTTTCGGCAAAAATAAAGACAATATTTTAAATTTAAAAATTTTCTTTTATTTTCGCAAAAAGAACAATAATTTGACAAACCTTAACTATAATCGCAATTGGACAGAGATTGTCTTATTTTGGCGAACAGGGAGGTTTCCTTATGAGCTTTATGGATGTTGCCACGCTTTTAGGCGGTCTTGCATTCTTCCTTTACGGTATGAACGTAATGGGAAATGCACTCGAGAAAAGTGCGGGTAATCAGCTAAAATCAATACTCGGTAAACTTACTTCAAACAAATTCAAGGGCTTTCTGCTCGGTCTTGTAGTAACGGCTGTTATTCAGTCATCGTCCGCAACTACGGTTATGGTTGTCGGCTTGGTAAACTCCGGTATTATGCAGCTTACTCAGGCTGTCGGTGTTATTATGGGTGCAAACCTCGGTACGTCGGTTACTTCCTGGATTCTCAGCTTAACAGGTATCGAAAGCGATAATTTCTGGGTTTCTCTGTTCAAGCCCGCTACGTTTACCCCTATACTTGCTCTTATCGGTATTATCCTTAATATGTTCTCCAAGAAAGAGAAGCGTAAGGATATCGGCATAATTCTTCTCGGCTTTGCCGTGCTTATGTTCGGTATGGAAATAATGTCCGATGCGGTTGAACCTCTCACAGAGCTTGAGTGGTTTAAAAACGCACTTGTTATGTTCAGCAATCCCGTACTCGGTATGCTTATGGGTACTGTTGTTACCGCCGCTATCCAGTCTTCGTCTGCTTCTGTCGGTATTCTTCAGGCTCTGACACTTACGGGCAGTATAAACTATATGACTGCTGTTCCGATTATCATGGGTCAGAATATCGGTACCTGTGTTAGCGCTATTATCTCATGCGCCGGTGCAAACAAAAACGCAAAGCGTGCCGCTTTTATTCACCTTTATTTTAACGTTATAGCTACGGTTATACTGCTTGCTGTATTCTACGGTGTAACCTCGTTTGTGAATATACCGATTCTTAATGAGGCTGCTAATCCGTTCGGTATTGCTGTTGTTCATACAGGCTTCAAGATCGTTGCGCTTGCAATACTTTTCCCGGCATCAAATCTTCTTGTCAAGCTTGCCAACCTCACCGTTAAGGATAAGGGCGAAGACGAAAAGACACAGCTTCTTGATGAGCGTCTTTTCAGCACACCTGCAGTTGCTGTTGAGCAGAGCCGCAAGGTTACGGCTATAATGGCACAGCTCAGTAAAGATACGCTGCTGGATGCTATGAATATGCTTTCATCATTTGATGATAAAACAGCAGAGAATATACGTAAGGGTGAGAAAAAGGCTGACCTTTACGAGGATACTATCGGTGATTATCTTGTAAAGCTCAGTGCGCGTGACCTCACTGATGAGGACAGTCGTGAGCTTACAATGCAGCTTCACCTCATAGGAGACCTTGAACGTCTGAGTGACCACGCACTGAACATTCTTGAATCGGCAGAAGAGCTGAAGGATAAGAAGATGTCATTCTCCGGTGCGGCACAGAAAGAAATGCAGAATATTGTTGCCGCTACAACACGTATTCTTGAGCTTTCGGTTAATGCGTTTGTAAATAACGACCTCGAAAGCGCTAAGCTTGTTGAGCCGCTTGAGCAGGTTATTGATGTGCTTAAAGAGGATATGAAGCACGGTCATATTGAGCGTCTTCGTAAAAACGAGTGTACTATTGAGCAGGGCTTTGTTTTCAACGATCTTGTTACAAACCTTGAGCGAGTTTCTGACCACTGTTCAAATATTGCGGCTTGCGTAATTGAGACAGCTCACGCAAGATTTGATATGCATAAGTTTGTA
Source organism: Acutalibacteraceae bacterium (assembly GCA_045531935.1). GTDB lineage: Bacteria > Bacillota > Clostridia > Oscillospirales > Acutalibacteraceae > UBA8612. The sequence continues at coordinate 20,271 of JAZSEX010000054.1, forward strand.
AGAAGCCTCAAAAAAGATTCTGAGGAATTCGATGCAATGTACAACAAATTCCTCAGAGAATATTCAGTATAAATTTTATATGATTACACCTTCACAGTCGTCGTTACCGGCGGCTGTGATTTTTATTTGGTAATAATTACCGCATTCGGCACCGTTTAGTATTCTTACGGGTGTATAGTTTGCGGTGTAACCCGTGCACACTCCGATTTCATCTTTAGTTTCAGCAAGCACTTCAACTGTTTTGCCGATTTGAGAATTAAGAAAATCCGCTCTGATTTTGTTTGTAAGAGCTATCATTTTATGTGCACGCTCTTCTTTGGTTTTGCGGTCAAGCTGATTCGGGAATTCTGCGGCACGTGTACCTTTTCGCTGTGAGTAGGGGAATACGTGAACCTTTTCAAAACCTATCTTTTCGGCAAAGGCAAGTGACGATTCAAATTCTTCTTCTGTTTCACCTGCAAAGCCTACCATAATATCGGTTGTTATCGTGCAGTCGGTGAAGCTCTCGCGAAGCTTATTGCAGATTTTTTCATATTCTTCGGCTGTATAATGCCTGTTCATTCGCTTTAGAGTTTCGGTGCAACCGCTCTGCAGTGAAATGTGGAACTGCGGACAGAGCTTCGGCTGAGCTTTCAGAGCGTTTATCATATCGTCCGTCATATGGTCCGGCTCAAGTGAGCCGAGCCTGACTCTACGGATTCCGGGAGTTTCGCATACAGCTGCCACGGCATCGGCAAGTGAAAGCGAGCAGTCAGTGCCGTAGGATGAAAGGTTGATGCCGACGAGTACTATTTCTGTATAGCCGTTTGATGCAAGTGAAGCGGCCTCTTTTTTGATTTCGCTCAGCGACTTGGAGCGTACTCTGCCGCGTGCATAGGGAATTATGCAGTAAGAGCAGAAGCGATTGCAGCCGTCCTCAATTTTGATTGCGGCTCTTGTTCTTTCGTCAAAGCTGCTGATACTGCACGGAACGAATTCATCACCCGTGCTGTGCTGAATTATATCCACACTGCGGTTGCGGCTTTGCAGATATTCTTTAATCATCTTAGGGATATCTATATTGTTTTTGTTGCCTGCAACTATGTCTGCTGCGTCAAGTTTACTTGCAATATGCGGGTAAGCCTGGGGCATACAGCCGGTAAGTACTACAACACTGTCCGGGTGAAGCCTTTTGAAGCGTCTGACAGCCTGTCTTGTTTTTTTATCACTCTCTGCCGTAACTGTGCAGGAGTTTATTATATATACGTCTGCATCCTCACTGTGAGGCACGATAAGAAAGCCCTCACGCATAAGAGCTTCGCTGAGAGCCTGGGTTTCATATTGGTTTACCTTACAGCCGAGTGTATAAAAAGCCGCTTTCATAGCTTTGCTCCTTTGGTTTTGATATCACAAAAATAAATTATAACCTAAATTTTGCGTTTACGCAATATTGTGAGCTGTAATTTATTTTTACGAATTCTCATAAGTTTGAATGAAAGGGGAGATGTAATTTTGAAAAGAAGGCTGATTAAAATGCTTTCATTTGTTCTCTGTGCACTGTACGGTTTTTCTTTTTTTGGTGTAGCGGCTGAAAGCGAAAGCCCCGGTATGCCTGTTACGGTCAATGCGAAATCGGCTGTACTTGTTGACGTTTCAAGCGGTCAGGTGCTTGCGGCTATGAATGAGCACGAACGGCTTTATCCTGCTTCGGTTACAAAGATAATGACGCTTCTGCTGGTTATGGAGGCTATAGATTCGGGTAAGCTTAACCTTAACGACACCGTTGTTGCGAGCCCTACTGCGGCTTCAAAAGGTGGCTCACAGATATGGCTTAAAGAGGGAGAGACGATGACGGTTGACGAACTGCTTCGTGCAACGGCTATCTACAGTGCAAATGATGCCTGCGAAGCCCTCGGCGAGCATATTGCAGGCAGTGAAGAAGCACTTGTCGGAATGCTCAACAGCAGAGCGGCTGAGCTCGGTATGAAAAACACTCATTTTGATAACTGCACAGGTCTTGACGATACAAGCGATACTCATCTGACGACTGCGTATGATATAGCTCTTATGTCGGTTGAGCTGCTCAAACACGATCTGATAAGAAAATATACAACCGTGTGGATGGATTCACTTCGTAACGGTGCGACTCAGCTTGTAAACACAAATAAACTTATTCGTTTTTATGACGGTGCAACGGGTCTGAAAACCGGTACAACATCAAAGGCCGGTTGCTGTGTTTCTGCTTCGGCAGAGCGTAACGGCACGCATCTTGTTGCAGTGGTTATGGGCAGCCCTACGAGTGATGACCGCTTCGGTGCGGCAAAGGCTTTGCTCAACTGGGGATTTGCAAACTATGAAACCGTGACACCGGTGCCTGATACGTCACTGATAACCGACGTGGCGGTAATAGGCGGTTACAAAGACAGCTTTACGCCGAAAGTTGAAACACCGCAGGCAATGCTGCTGAAAAAGGGCAGTGCAGATAAGCTGGAACAGACAGCAGAACTTGCCGTTGACGTGCAGGCACCCGTAGCTGCAGGTGAAAGAGTAGGGACGCTGATATTTAAACTCGACGGCAAAACCGTAGCTGAATGTCCGATTGTTTCATCTGAAGAAATTAAAAAGCTCGACTATCCTGAAGTTTTGCGACGGTTTTTAACTTCTTTTGCAAGCTTTACAAAAGAGAGAGGGTAAACAGAGCAAAAAAATATTAAAAATGTTAAAAAAATTAGCGTTTTTGTATTGCAATAAAATCAATTTTCGGTTAAAATAATCATTAATAATATACTACGTTTTAAGGAGAGTCGGCATTATTCGCAAAATGCCGCAAACAGCAAAACCTATGGCAATTAAGTTGAACAGTTCCTATGCAGGCGAAAGAGCTTCAGCCTGCGAGCTCGCAAAAATCGAAGCAGAAATCGTAAACGCACACAAGATGCTTCACGACGGTACCGGTAAGGGAAGCGATTTTCTCGGTTGGGTCGATCTGCCCGTAAATTACGACAAGGCAGAGTTTGAGGCTATCAAAAAGGCTGCTGACAAAATCAAGTCTGATTCTCAGGCTCTTATCGTTATCGGTATAGGCGGCTCCTATCTCGGTGCACGTGCAGCTATCGAGTTCTGCAAGTCCTCCAACTATAACCTTTTTGCAAAGGATACTCCTCAGATATTCTTTACAGGCAACACAATCAGCTCTTCTTCTGTTGCTGAGGTTATGAGCCTTGTTGAGGGCAAAGATTTTTCAGTAAACGTTATATCCAAGAGCGGTACTACCACAGAGCCTGCCGTTGCTTTCCGTGTATTCAAGGAGCTTCTTGAAAAGAAGTACGGTAAGGAAGAGGCAGCAAAGCGTATTTACGTAACTACTGACAAGGCAAAGGGCACACTCAAGTCACTTGCTGACAAAGAAGGCTATCAGACTTTTGTTGTTCCCGATGATGTCGGCGGACGTTACTCCGTTCTTACAGCTGTCGGTCTGCTCCCCATCGCAGCCGCAGGTATAGATATAGACGCACTTATGCAGGGTGCGGCAGATGCCAGAGAAAAGTACTCTGTTCCCTCACTTGAGAACGACTGCTACAAGTATGCTGCAATCCGCAACCTTCTTTACCGTGCAGGTAAAAAGGTTGAGATGTTTGTAGGCTACGAGCCTTCATTCACACTTATGTGCGAATGGCTCAAGCAGCTCTACGGTGAGAGCGAAGGTAAAGAAAACAAGGGCATCTATCCTTCTTCAGCGATTTATTCCACTGATCTTCATTCACTCGGCCAGTATGTACAGGAAGGCGAGAGAATGCTCTTTGAAACAGTGGTTTATTTCGATAAAGTAAAGGCTGACGTTAACATTGAGGTTGACCCCGAAAACGTTGACGGCCTTAACTTCCTCGCAGGCAAGACGGTTTCTTTCGTAAACCGCAAGGCCTTTGAGGGCACACTCCTTGCACATACCGACGGTGATGTTCCCAACATCGTGCTTGAGGTTGAGCAGATGGATGAGTACAACCTCGGTGAGCTCATCTATTTCTTCGAAAAAGCCTGTGCGATTTCAGGCTATGTGCTCGGCGTAAATCCCTTCGACCAGCCCGGTGTAGAAAGCTACAAGAAGAACATGTTTGCGTTACTCGGTAAGCCCGGCTACGAAGACATGAAAGCAGAGCTGGAAGCAAAACTTAATGGCTAATAAAATATAAAGGAGCGATTACAATGGTAAAACTTATTCTCGGTCACAAGGGTGCAGGTAAAACAAAGAAGCTTATTGAGCTTGTCAACGCAGCAGTTGAGAAGTCTACAGGTAACGTTGTCTGCATCGAAAAAGAGGCAGCTCTTACTTATGATATTACACATCGCTGCAGACTTACAGCAGCTGACGACTATAAAGTAAGCGGTTACGATGCATACTACGGCTTCATCTGCGGTATCTTTGCAGGTGACCACGATATCACAGACGTATTTGCTGACGCTACTCTCCGTATCGGCGGCAGAAACTATGATGAGCTTGCAGATTTCCTCGTAAAGGTTGCTGAGCTTTCTGCTAAAGAAGGTAAGGACGTTATCTTCACAGTATCCGCTGATAAGGAAGAAATCCCTGCTAAGGTCTTCGAGGTTTGCGAAGTACTGTAAAAATTAAATTTTTTTCTTGACAAAGCGCAACTGAAACGATATAATAATCTTTGCGTGTTATTCGGCACGGTGCTCGTGTACCCTTTACGGAGGTATCAACAAAGGTGTTTATTGAGCTTGAACCCATTTTTAACAACATAGGCGAAAAGCTGGAGTTTGATTACGACCTCGATTTGTCCGATGTCGACGTCTTTACTCTGTATCCTTTTGCCACACCTGTAAAGGTCAGGGGCAGCGTTTTCAACAAGGCGGGCATTGTACAGCTTAAGGCTGATACAGCTTTTACTTATTCCGCGCCTTGTGACCGTTGCGCACAGCATACAGAAAAAAATCTTTCAATCCCCGTTGACCACGTGCTGGTCACTTCGCTCAACGATGAGGAGAACGATGAGCTGATTCTTGTCGAATCGCTTCGTTTTAATCTGGATGAGCTTGTTACGGAGGATATTTTGCTCGGCTTGCCGACAAGGCATCTGTGCAAGGAAGATTGCAAAGGTGTTTGTCAGTATTGCGGCAAAAACCTTAATCACGACTCATGCAGCTGTTCTGCACCGATAGACCCACGTCTTGCGGCATTGCAGCAACTGTTGAATAATAACGATGAGTAGAAGTTACACACCAGCAAGGAGGTTCCAAAATGGCAGTTCCGAAGAGAAGAGTCTCTAAGGCAAGAAGAGACAAGAGACGCAGCAGCGTATGGAAGCTTAATGCACCTGAGCTCGTCAAGTGCCCCAAGTGCGGCGAGTACAAGAGACCGCACAGACTGTGTGCTAATTGTGGTTACTACAATGGCAGACAGGTAGTTGAAACAGAGGCATAAGCTTTAGGCTTTAAGGCAGAGAGGCGTTGGTTATACCCTCCCTGCCTTTTGCTTTTGTTTTGCGGATAAATTTTGTGTTCTTCTGCGTTGTTTCGGACTCGAAATACCTTTGTGTTCCTTCGTCCTCACGCCTTAAATAACGCAAAATTTATCACGCAAAAACTGTACTCTTAAAATCATTGAAATTAAGGTGGATTTTAATGAGCATATTCTGTTGGGATTTTGACGGCACGCTTGCCTACTGCAACCATTTGTGGAGCGGCAGTGTTTTTCGTGCACTTAATGAAACCGTTTCGGGTCACACCGTTACTTTTCAGGATATAAGGCGTTGCAATGCAAGCGGTTTTACCTGGCATACTCCTGATGAAGATTTTACCGACCTTGTCGGTGAAAAATGGTGGGAGTTTATGAATGCTCATTTTTTCAGAAGCTTTGTTTCACTCGGTATTGATGAAAATCAAGCAAAAATTGCAAGTGAAAAGGTAAGGGAGATAATAATGCTCCCGTCAAATTACAATCTGTTTGACGATACGTTTTCCGTGCTTGAAAAGGCAAAAGAAAAAGGTCATATAAATATAATTCTTTCAAACAACTATCCCGAGCTTCAGGAGATAACGGATGCTCTAGGTATTACAAATTTTTTTGATAGACTTATAATTTCCGGTCTTGTCGGCTACGATAAGCCGAGAAAAGAGATATTTGAAATAGCAAAATCTTATTATCCCGACGAAGATTTTGTAATGATTGGGGATAACCCTGTTGCCGATATAATCGGCGGTAAAGCCGCAGGTATGACAACGGTTTTAGTTCATAAAGGTTATGATGAAAATGCGGATTATTGCTTTGATAATCTGCTTGATATATGTTCGATTATGTGAATTTTAAGTGAGGTGACGTTAAGTGTCAGTAAAAATTACCGACGTTGAGTACGGTTCAGTTTGCTACAAAAAAATATCGGGCGGTGAGACACTTATCTCCGTCAACTCTCACGAGATAAATGACGTGCTCGACTACCGTTTTTACAGCAGTGAATGTAAGCTCAAGCTTGAGATTGAAAATGAAAAGGGTAAGCGTCGCACTGTTAAAATCAAAAAAGACGAATATGACGATTTAGGCTTGTGCTTTGAAACTTATCTTATGGACAAGCATCACTCCTGCAAAAACAAGTGCATATTCTGCTTTATAGATCAGATGCCCAAGGGTATGAGGGAGAGCCTTTATTTTAAGGATGATGATTCGCGTCTGTCATTCCTTTTCGGTAACTACGTTACCCTTACAAATCTTACTGACCGTGACATTGACAGAATTATTGAGATGCATATAAGCCCTGTCAACGTTTCGGTTCACACAATGAATCCCGAGCTTCGTGTTGAGATGATGAAAAACCCGAATTCAGGCACATCTTTGCGTTATCTTAACAGACTTGCGGATGCAGGTATAAAACTGAATACTCAGCTTGTGCTTTGCCCCGGTATAAATGACGGCAGGGAGCTTGAATACAGCCTTAGTGAGCTTGGTAAGCTTTATCCTGCAGTACAGAGTATAGCCTGCGTGCCTGTAGGTCTGACAAAGCACCGTGAGGGCTTGTATCCTCTTGAAGCCTATAATGAGAAAACGGCAGCCGCAGTTATTGATACGGTTGACGAATTTAATGCTCATTTTAAATATTTCAAAGGCGAGACGATTGCTTTTGCTGCTGATGAATTTTATCTTTGTGCAGGTCGGGAAATTCCCGAGGCTGATTATTACGGCGAATATCCTCAGCTTGAAAACGGTGTAGGAATGTGGCGACTTTTAGAGGATGAGTTCAAATCTGCTCTTGAAGACAGCGAATATGAACTTGCCGATAACAGAAATATAACTGCCGTAACGGGTGCCGCGGCATATCCGCTGATAAAAAAACTTGCACTCTCGGCAGAAAAGAAGTATGATAAGCTTAAAATAAACGTAATCAAGATAAACAACGATTTCTTCGGCGAAAGCGTTACCGTAGCCGGCTTGCTTACGGGTAGGGATATTCTGGCTCAGCTTAAGGGTGAAGGTCTTGGAGATGAGTTGATAATTCCCGATTCTGCTCTGCGTGAAGGAGAGGACGTATTCCTTGACGATATGACGGTAGCGGAGCTTTCAGAGAAGCTCGGTGTTCCTGTGACTTCTTGTGTTGCAGACGGATACGAGCTGTTGGAAAAATTTACAGGAGGCGAGTGTTAGAATGGCAAAACCTATAGTTGCTGTTGTCGGCAGACCAAATGTTGGTAAATCGACGCTTTTCAACAAGCTTTGCGGTAAAAGGCTGTCTATTGTTGATGATACACCCGGTGTCACACGTGACAGAATTTTCGGCGAATGCGAATGGGTCAACAGAAATATGATTCTTGTCGATACGGGCGGTATTGAACCATATTCGGACGATATTATTCTTTCTCAGATGCGTCGCCAGGCTCAGCTTGCTATAGACAGTGCAGACGTTACAATACTCGTTTGTGACGTGCGTACCGGTGTTGTTGCGGCTGATGAAGAGGTTGCGGCAATGCTTCAGAAGAGCGGCAAGCCCGTTGTGCTTTGCGTAAACAAGTGCGACTCTATAGGCGAGCCTCCGCTCGAGTTTTACGAGTTTTATAATCTCGGTCTCGGTGACCCGATTGCTGTTTCTTCGGTACACGGTCACGGTACGGGTGATCTGCTTGATGCCGTGCTTTCATATATTCCCGAGGAAGAGGAAGAAGAGACAGAGGACGATACGGTAAAGGTTGCGATTATCGGCAAGCCAAATGTCGGTAAATCCTCGCTTGTTAATAAAATTTCGGGTGAAGAGCGTGCGATTGTATCAAACATTGCAGGTACTACACGCGATGCGACCGATACACATATCGAAAACAAATTCGGCAAATACGTGCTTATTGATACTGCAGGTCTCAGACGCAAGAGCAGGGTTGACGATGCTATCGAAAAATATTCGGTACTGCGTGCTAAAATGGCAGTTGAGCGTGCATCTGTATGCGTAATTATGATTGATGCTCAGGAAGGCTTTACAGAGCAGGATTCAAAGGTTGCGGGTATTGCTCACGAAATGGGTAAGGCTTGCATAATAGCGGTAAATAAATGGGATGCAGTAGAAAAAGACGGCAAGACAATGGATTCTTACCGTAAAAAGCTGATGAATGATTTCTCATTTATGTCATATGCACCGATTATTTTTATCTCTGCTAAAACAGGTCAGAGACTTGACAGACTGTTTGAACTTATCAATTTTGTTGATGAGCAGAATGCTATGCGTATTCAGACAGGTAAGCTCAATCAGGTGCTTGCTGACGCTACCGCAAGAGTACAGCCGCCGACCGATAAGGGCAAGCGACTCAAGATTTACTATATGACTCAGGCTTCAACACGTCCGCCGACGTTTGTTTGCTTTGTCAACAAAAAAGAGCTTTTTCACTACAGCTATCAGCGTTATCTCGACAATCAGATTCGTGAGGTTTTCGGTCTTGAAGGTACACCGACACGCTTTGTAATACACGAGCGTGACGAAAAGAAAAAGTAATTAAAATATCTTTCTCAGCTCAGCACCGAGGTTTTCAGTGCTGAGCTGAATTGTTTCAGGCTCTTCACCGAATACGATGTACGCCCCTTTTTCCTGCACTGTAAGCACTCCGCAGGTGCTGAATACGGCAAGTAAAATTATAAAAACTATGATAAAATAATATCTGATAATGTTTTTCAAAAAATATCATCCTTTGCTTTGGTCAAGCATTTTTACAAGTGCAGTGCCGAGAAGTCTGCCCGAATAGGCTGCTTCTTCGAGAGTGTTTGCACAGCTGCCCATTTCGATGAGCAGGTTGTTGTGTGATAAATCCATATTGTATTTACGCTGGCAGAAGTAAACGGGCCGCATAAGCCCCGGGTACATTTCTTCGCAGATGCTTTGCAGATTGAGTGCAAAGGTGAGGTTTTGCTTCCAATCAGGGAAAGCGGTTACTTTGCCTTCCTCACATCCTGTTATTATCATCATCTGTGCCGTTTTTTTGCCGAGAATGGTTGCGGTTGGTTTAATTCTTGTGCCGTTATTCTCTTCGATTGCATCACGGTGAATATCGAGCACTATCTCTATGCTCGGATACTGTTTGAGATATTTTTCTACGCTTTTGCGCGAGTGATCGTATGCACCCGTATACTTTGCATCGTGAATTTCCGTATCGTGAATTACCGTATAACCTGCAGCTTCAAGCTGCTCTTTTATTTCAATGCCGACTCTTACCATATTGCGGTCGGATGAGTTGCTTCGTGTGACGTAATCCTGTGCATACCAGCTTCTGTCGAGGATTTCGTAGCTTTCGGTAGTATGGGTGTGAAACAGCAATACGGTCGGCTGAGATTTGTCGGTTATATTGATTTTGGGTTTGGCGGTAAGAAATTTATTAAGGTCGAGATTTTGCTGTGTGTCTGTGTTGTTTCTGACAAGTATATTTCCGACTGAGGTTGTAACGGTGCTTTTACCGTACTGTCTTTCACTTATTTTGCCGTCTTCTTTATCATTTGCGGCACCTGCTTTTGCCGAATCAATGAGCAGCTTTATATCTTCGGGTGTTGCAGTGAGGCTGTCAAGCGGATTTGATGTAAAAACTGTGCGGTCGGCTGACTTCAGATTATCTTCGTTGTTTGTGTTGCTGTCAAACAGCAGGTTGAAGTATTCCTTTGTTGTGGCTGATTTTACAGAAGCCTTATTTATAAAACCGATTATTGGTGAAACAGCTTCACTTTTGATTCCTGCAGTGAGAGCGGCAACCATTATTATCGCAGTGACTGCAGAAAAAATATCGTAAACCGTATCAAATTTTATTTTCACTTGAAATTCCTCCGCTGTCATATTATTATATCTATATATATGACAGAAAAAGGGTTTTTATGATACCAGCGAATAAAGCTCTTCTACACTTATTTCGGGTTGTAAGGCAGAGTTTATCGCTGTTGCTACAAGCTTTGATGCACGCTCGATAATCAGGTCGATTTCGCGCGGAGTTACCATCATTTTTTCTCCGCCTTTTTCGAGCTTGCCCGAAGCACCCGTTAGGTCATAGGCTAAAGTTGCGGCATCGACTACGGTTGGCACACCAAGTGAGATTACAGGTACGCCCATTGTGTCGGCACTGATTTCTGCCCTTGCGTTGCCTACTCCCGAGCCGGGTGTAATACCTGTGTCGCAAATCTGTACTGTGCACCCGAGACGTGACAGCCTGCGTGAAGCAAGTGCGTCTACTGTTATGACTGCGGCAGGGGAGACCTGCTTTATTATGCCTGCGAGTATTTCACCGGTTTCTATTCCGTTCTGACCGAGTACACCGGGTGTAATTCTCGCGACGGGTCGCAGTGACTCAAAGCCTATTGATTTTTGAAGTTCTTTGCCGATATGTCTTGTTGAAAAAATCAGTGATGCACATTCAGGCCCTAATGCGTCAGGTGTTATCTGTTTGTTGCCGAGACCTGCAACAAGTACGAGACCTTCTGCGGGTAAAAGCTTTTTTAGTTCTGAGGCTACAGCCTGCATTCCTTCTCCGAAAATGTCTGTTGCAGACCCGAAACCCGGCAGTTCTACAGTGATATAAGTGCCGATTTTTCGCTTAAGTGCTTTTTCACCGTTTTTGTTTGTGATTTTTATTTCGGTTATTTTTACATCACCTGATGCGGTCTGATTTTTCACAATTCCGTCAGGTGCAGATTTACTGTTGATTTCGTGCTGTTCAAGTGCTAAATCTGTGCGTAAATCCATAAGTTCAGCTCCCTTTCTTGGTTAGTATGTCATTTTTAAATATTTTTAAACTTTTCTTTAAAAATAACTTGCAATTTGCTTTAATAAATGATAATATACATAGATGTGTGATAGTAAAAAGGAGGTGTACTCAAATGCCGAACATCAAATCAGCAAAGAAGAGAGTTCTTGTCAACAAGACAAAGGCAGCTCGTAACAAGTCTGCTAACTCTGCACTCAAGACTGCAATCAAAAAGGCTAACGCTGCAATCGAGGCTAATTCTGCAGATAAGGATGTCCTTGTAAAGGCTGCGATCAAGAAGATCGATCAGGCTACAGCAAAGGGCATTCTCCACAAGAACAATGCCGCAAGAAAGAAGTCTGCTCTTACAGTTAAGGCAAACAAGGCTTAAGCAGCTTTAATCGAGGCTGATGCTTTGAGCATCGGCCTCGCAGACTGCCTTGCAGTCACTGCGGTCGACCTGTGTCTCTCAAGTATTCGGGAGATAGAGGTCGGCCGCATTTTTTTGTGCAAAAGTATTGACTTTAAGGTGTAATACAGGTATAATTTTAGTAATCCAAATACATCTAAGGAGGATAATACAATGGAGTGTTTCAAGAAAGTACTTAAAGTAGTCGGCATTATTGCTGCTATTGCTGCTGTTGCTGCAGGCGTTTACTTTGCAGTTAAGAAGCTTAAAGAGAAGAAGGCTGTTGAGGCAAACGATGAGGAAAACTATGTTTCCTGCTCATGCTGCGAAGCTCAATAATTAAACAATAACTTAAAAAATAAGAGGTACGGTTCTACGCCCACACCCGATTAGGCAGTATTTCTTTAAAATGCGAATTTTTTAGTACAATAAATCGTCAAATCCCACAGATATGCGTTAGCATTATCTGTGGGATT
>JAZSEX010000056.1:0-6354 GCA_045531935.1 Acutalibacteraceae bacterium
GCCTGTGATGAATTTCATCACAGGCTTTTATATATTTTAAGTTTAACCGAAGATACCTTCAAAGAGGGGAATGTCGTAACCGAGCTGAGTGTTGTCGTAATATCTGCCGATGTTGTTGAAGAAACCTGCAATAAAGCTGATTACATCAATAAGAGGGTAGTACCACTTGGCAGGTGTTTTGTATACGTGTCCGCCTTCGTCGGTAGTCTTTTCTATTTTAATGCTTCCGATTTTTGCGTCGCTTTCAAGTGTGTAGGAATTGATGACTATTGAATCCTCACTGAAATCGATAAGGTTGTAAATCTTCTCTTCTGTAAGGTAAGCGTGACCGATGTTTTCACTAAGACCTACGTTTTCATCGTTTCGGGGATTGTTTATTGAACCTGAAACCATATAAACTGTACCTTCGGGGTTTGTTACTGTGCCGCCGTTTTCTGTTACGGTGACAGTTTTGTTGTTGTAAAGCACGTTTGAAATTGTGTAATAATGGCTGTGACCGAGTAAGCAGAGATCAAAGCCGAATTCGTCAGCAATAGGTGCCCACATCATTCTTAAGAATTGATTTTCACTCTCACGGCTGGGGATTCTTGCACTGTAAAGGTCGTGGTGCATTACTGCGACTCTCCACTTTACATCAGGGTTAGCTTCAACAGCATCCTTTACAAATCTGCGGTGGTCAGCCATACTGATATTGTTGCTGTCCATCATAAGGAAGAGTACGTCGCCTTTGACAAACCAGTAATCTGTGCCGACGTATGACTTGAGTTTCATTTTTGCTGTGTTTGGCTGGAATGTGAAGAAGCGGTAGTCAACGCTCTTTCTGTCGTGGTTACCGATTGATGTTGCAAAAGGAATTGACTTTATGTAAGGAGTAGAGCAGAGACCGACATATTCGTCACGAAGACCGTCGCTTGCCTGGTCACCTGCAGAAAGGATGAGGTTAACTGTGTTGCCCTGAAGTGCGGCTTTTACAGAAGCGGCTGCGATAACGGAATTGAGATTATATGCTTTGTCACGTATCGCATTTTCATCTTCATCGCTCTTTGCAATGTGAATATCAGTAGTGTACATTGCGGTGAAAGATTTGTTGCTGTCAGTTCTGAATGTGTAAATGCTGCTTCTGAAGCTGCCTGATTCGCAGTAGTAGCTGTACACTTTACCTGCTTCAAGACCGCTGATTACAGCACCGAGTCTGTAGTCACCGTCAGGTGTTGCTTTTGCTGTTGTGTTAAATGTGTCGGCTTTATTTCCGAATGCGTCAAGCAGTGTTACACTGCCGCTGTCGGAATCTGAATACCACGAAACGTATCTTTCCGTTTCGTTACTGCCGGGTGTCATCATAACTGCCGCATCGATGATTTCTGTTGATTCCGCATAATATGAATCCCACGCGTCTTTGGTTAAGCCCTGTGCGTTTGACACAAGTGCGGTGCCAGTAATGAATATTACGAGTGCTGTTGCCAAGGATAAAAATCCGCGTAATTTCTGCATATCAATTCTCCTTTGTGAGATTTAATAATAAACAATTATATATCTGAATCGGAATAAAAGTCAATAAGATATTTTTGTCCGACTTGTTGACCGCTGTAATCTCTTATGGTAAAATTAATACATAATAAATTTGTCAGGAGTGTTAACTATGTCTGATTTCAAACCTGTACTCAGATTCATCGCTTCAAGCGATATTCACTATAACCGTGAGGAGCCCTCAAGACTTCATAATTACGAAAAAGGTCTTGCACTTGCATACGAGTATGCCGCATCTCAGGAGTATAACAAAATTGATGCTCTTTATGTTGTGGGTGACTTTGCTGACAGCGGAAGTGAAGAGCAGTTTAACGATTTCCGTAAAACTCTCGACACCTGCATCAGACCTGAAACAAAGTGGATGCTTACAATGGCAAGCCACGAATATTTTTCAGAGGATGGCGAAGAAGGTGCACTGAAAAGACTTAAAGAGATTATGAAGCAGGAGCCTGACAACCATATTGTTATCAACGGTTTCCACTTTATCAGCGTTACCACAACGAGAGGCTGCAAATTCAGTGACGAAAAGCGTGAGTGGATTAAGAAAGAGCTTGCCGCAGCTGCTGCAGATGATCCTTTTAAGCCGATTTTCTTCTTCCAGCATCCCCATATCCAGGGTACGGTTTACGGCAACGTATACTGGGGTGAAGACGAAATTACCGATATACTTATGAATTATCCGCAGATCATCGACTTCTCAGGTCATTCACATGCTCCCGTAAATGACCCGCGTTCAATTCATCAGCAACACTTTACCTGCGTAGGTACAGGCAGCTTCAAGTATTTTGAGCTCGATGAGTTTGATAAGGTTTACGGTACAGTACCGCCCGGTGAGCAGAATGCCGCACAGTTTATTATTGTCGAGGCTGATGCCTCAGGTAAGGTTGTAATCCGTCCTTACGATGTAATTACAGAGAGATTTTTCGGCTATGAGTGGACTGTAGAAACTCCGTGGGAGCCTGACAGCTTTACATATACAGATGAGCGTTACCTTACCGACGTCAGACCGTATTTTGCTCTTGATGCAAAGCTTGAGCTTACTGTCGACGGTAACAGCGTAAACGTTAAATTTGACCAGGCGAAGATTGAAGAAGACAGAGTAAACGACTATAAAGTCACTGTCAGACGCAAGTCAGACAACGCTATTGTTAAGCAGGTCTGCTTCTGGTCAAGATATTATCTCAACGATATGCCCGAAACACTTGAGCAGAAGATAACAGAGCTTGAGGCAGGGGAGTATATCGCTGAAATTACTGCACAGGGCTTCTGGAAAAACAAGTCAATCAACAAGCTCTGCGGAGAGTTTATCATTAAATAATATATGACGCCCTTCTTTCATAAAGATAAGAAGGGCGGTGATTTATTTATGCTTATCGAAGTTCTGAAAGCGGTTTTCCTTGGTATAGTAGAGGGAATTACAGAGTGGTTACCCGTCAGCAGTACGGGTCATATGCTGCTTGCAGATGAGTTTCTGACGCTTGAATTAAGCGGAAATTTCAAAGGAATGTTTTTTGTTGTGATTCAGCTCGGTGCAATTATGGCGGTTGTTCTGCTGTTTTGGAAAAAGATGCTACCGCTTGATTTTTCACAGGGAATCAAGCTTAAAAAGCAGACTGTATCTTTGTGGCTGAAGGTTGCACTTGCGTGCGTGCCCGGTGCTGTAGTCACACTGCTGTTTGATGATTTTGTTGACTCGTATCTTCATACGCCTGCAGTGATAGCATCTGCACTTGTTTTTTACGGTGTTGCTTTTATTCTTGTCGAGTCAACTTCAGGCAAAAGGCGGATTAAAACAGAAAAAACAGAAGACATCTCATATAAAGAGGCTCTGCTTATCGGTCTTTTTCAGGTGCTGTCAATTATTCCCGGTACGTCACGCTCGGGTGCTACAATTATCGGTGCACTGATTATAGGCGTGTCACGTGTTGCGGCGGCTGAGTTTACTTTTTTTCTTGCAGTGCCCGTAATGCTTGGTTTGAGTTTTATAAAACTTATCGGTTTCGGTTTTGATTTTACTGCTACGGAAATTGCCGTGCTTGCCGCAGGCTCACTTACAGCTTTCCTTGTTTCGCTTGCGGTTGTAAAAGGGCTTATGAATTACGTTAAGCGTAAAAATTTCAAAGTGTTCGGTTATTACCGCATAATACTCGGTGCAGTAATTCTGATATATTATTCAGTTTCGGGCAGTATATAACAAAATCCCGGCAGATCTTGGAATTCTGTCGGGGTTTTTATATGATTATTTGGCTTTAATCTTATGCGTTGCGTTTCTTACTCTTTGTCACAATCACCGAAATACAGCAGACCGCAAAAGCGGCGACAGTGAACAGAAGTATACAGATAAATACGTCATTCCAGCCCTTGGTGTCTGCGATTTTTCCAAGCAGTGAAGTTGCAAGTGTACTGCCGACGTAGCAGAAGGTGTTGAGCAGACCTGCCGAAAGACCCGAGTCGATTTTGTCACGTGAATATAACGGAACAACGCTTGTTATGACGTTGTTTACAGCCGCCATAAGGCAGGCAATACCGCCGAAAAGAATTAGTGTAAGCGGTGCGGATTTAAGGTTAAGTGTGAGAAGAATAAGACCTGCAAGTATCATTGCGGCAAAGTAGAATATGCCGTTGAGTGCGTTTTCGTTCTTTTGTTTTTTGTGAAGAACTTTTACAAGTGATGCACCGAAAATTGAGAGCACGGGAAGAAGTAAAGTAACTATAATCGAGAGTGAAGCAGGTACACCGAATTCTTCTTTGAGTATTGACGGCACCCATGTTGTAACACCGTCTTTAATAAAGCCGTTTGTAACCGCAGAAATAAGGATTACAACAACTGTAAATACAAAAACGGGAGTGAAAGAAAGCTTACCTTGCTTCTTCGTGCTTGCAGTTTCAGATTTTCTTTCACAATTTTGTATTGTACTCATACCGACAAACCAGAGCACGGCTACTGCACCTACAACTGCTGAAGCGACGTAGAAAATAGTAGTCCAGCTCATTTTAAGTGCGGAGAAAAGGGCTGAAAGACCGTAGGCGGTAAACGTGCCCGAGGCAACGGTTGTGCTCATTACCATTACAGCCTTTGAAAGCTTGTTATCTGCAAGGTTGTCGGAAAGAGTTTTGATGAGCGACGACCAGAGAATTGATTGGAAAACACCGTTTAACATCCACAGTATTTTCATTGAGTCGATTCCGTTGCAGAATGTCATACCCAGGTTGATTATACACGATGCCGCAAGAGCAACGGCTACGGAATATTTTGTGTTGTATTTCTTTGAGAGTAAGCCGTTTACGAGCTGACCTGCACCGTAGGCGAAAAAGAAAAACGAGCTGACTGTGCCTGCCGCTTCTTTTGTTACATTCAGCTGTGCAAGCACCTCAACCATAGATGCGTTATAGTTGAGTCTTGCAACGTAAGCGGCTGTATATGCTGCCCAGCAGAGAAATATAAGAAAATTTGATTTCTTGTTGTTCAGTGAGTTAACCATAATAAATCATTCTTTCGTTTTACGCTATAAACCCTCGGTCAAGCCGAGGGTTTTGGTTTTATACGCTGTATTTTTCTTTCATTTCTGTTGCTCTGCCACAGGTGAGTCTGCCTTCGGGGCAGTAGCCCTGCACGTAACAGCTCGGACCGTAGTAACGGAAAAGCTCAGGCTCTTCGTTTCGGAGTATCTCGAGCATCTTGTTAGCGTAAATCTGAATTTCCCACTGTGCTCTTGTGCAGCTTCTCAGCTTCATAAACAGCATAAGCTCTCTGCCGTTCATAGTAGAAACAATGCTGAGTGTGTTGCCGCTTAATATAAGGTAGGGAAGTGCCTCTTCTTCGCCTGCCGCTTTAAGCTCCTCATAAAGCTTTACGCTGTTTTCAAAGCAGGCATTGTATGCACTGAACATCTCTTCGTTTGAAGTAATGCTTTCGGGCTTGACCCAATCGTTGCGGTCAACAGTGCTCAGTGCAGGAATCTGGATTGAGTGGATTCTGTGTCTTGCAAAGTGAGTGAGAGTTGAGAGTGAAACCTTGTTGAGTGCGAATGTAAACTGTACGCTCTCAAGTGCTCTCGGGCGTGAGCATTCGGTAACAGCCTTGATGATTTCAGCTCTTATTTCACTGTCCTCAACTGATTTCTTTACTGTTTCTGCTGAATAAACGTTTGCCTCAAGCATAGCGGCGGTTGCAACGGTTTTTGCGGCATTCTTACTGCCGCTTATGTATTCGACTAACTCATCGGGTGAAGCCTTACGGTCTTCCTCTATAAAGCTCAGGTCAAGTATATCAGACTTCTTGGGTTTACGCTCTTCAAAACCTGTAAGCACACCGGGTGCAATCTTATTTACCTGCTCAAAGAGCTGCTTGCCGAGTGCGTAAATCTCAGGTATCTTACTGCCTCTGCCGTGAAGCATTGCGTGAAGCACGTGTAGCATCTCTCTGCCGCCAAGTGAACAGAAGAAGTTGCTGTAGAAACAGTAGGGGAGTACAAAGCGAGCATCTTCCTTGGGTACGCCTGCATCGGTCATCTTCTTGTATGTTTCAAAAAGCGATGTGATGTGAGCGACATATTTTGCTTTGTTCTCTTCGCATCTAAATTCGGGTACGTAGAATCCTGCATCATAAAAGTCTACATATCTGCGTGACTTGACAGTAAATGATGCAAGTCTGAACTCAATCATAAATTGCTCAACAATAACCGAAACGTCGTTGAATGCGAGATTGAACATAATGTGCTCAACCGTTGAGTTATGACCTGAGCGTGTGACTTTATCAATAAGATTTGCGTTTTTTTTGTCATCCTGCGATTTTTCCCATATGCCGAGTGCGTTGCCGGGCTGGGT
>JAZSEX010000026.1:0-8920 GCA_045531935.1 Acutalibacteraceae bacterium
TAAAAACGTATATAATTTTTAGAAAAAAGTCAATCTCCTATTCGGAGATTGACTTTTTTTCTTGTTGCTGTTCTTTATAAAACTTTTGTACCGATATAAAGGCGCCTATTACACAGTAAAGTGCATACACACCGTAAACAAGATACGTTGTCTCTTTGGGATTTACAAAAACCATCTGAACATTGAGAAACAGACCGATTACCGCCTGAATAATCCAGAGATATGTATACTCGATATATGCGAGCATTGTAAGAATCTGAACAATAACACCTAAAAGGAATAATATACTGTCAAGTATAGCGTACTCATAATTCAGGTAATAGCAAACACCTGCAAGAGTTGCCCACAAAGCAAGCACACCAACAAAAAACACGATGCGTGTTTTAGCTGACATTTTTTTGAAAACTGCAGTTTTTTTATAAGCATTTTTCTTCCACCTGAAAAAAGTTATAAGCTGAATCGGGAAGGCTAAAAGCAACGCCTGCACCGCTGAAAGATAAACACCCATATAGATATAGCACGCTGCATACAAAAGCGAATTCATCGATCCCATAAGCGGACCGAGACGGTTTGCTTCGGACTGAAAAGCCATAACAAAAAGAGAGATAAAAAGCGGTATCATCAGAAAGAATTCCTGTTTACAAAGAATACCCGTAACAAGAATTGCTATACCTGTTATAAGTATTATGATTTTTTTATAAAGCTTCATATATTAAATCCTTTCAGCAAAAAGATTTCCTAGTTTTACCGTACAATCCGAATCGTAGTGAGCTGTATCAATATCAGGCTCAGGTTCGTTCTTTGTTGTAAGACCCTGAGCGATAGTGTCGATATAAAATCTGTTATCTGCTTTTTCGGCAAGTGATTTTTTGACTTCATTCATTTCACGGTAGAGCGGCCATATTTCGGAAATACCGCCGTCAACGAAGATGCAATTATTAAAATAGCTGCTGAATTTTTCAGCAAAATCATAAAGCAACGCTTCATAGCGTGCAGAATAGCCTGAAACGTGTTCCTGTGTATCGGCATCACTTTCACCTTGCATCCAACAAAAAGCGATAATTTGGGGAAAATACTGCTGATTTTTAAGTTCTGCAAGACTTTCTTTCATTATATCTATAAGCTCGTTATAGCACCAGCCTGCAGCACGGTAATTTATACCCTCGGCACGAGCATATTCATTGTAGTTGCCTCCACAAGAAGGCGACAACCAATCGTGATTCAGATTTGTACCGCCGAAAGCACATTTTATGATAAAAAACTCATCATCAGGATATTTACTATCAAGAGTCTGTGCAATACCTACTTCAGGGCCAAGCGTATTTTTTGAAATCTCAGTACAACCAACACTTACGGGTACAAAGCCACTGCTTTTCTTATCGTGTGAAAAATAATTTATAAGGATATTTTTGTAACCGCTCTTAAACTTTGCAACTGTATCAGCATCAAAATGTTTTGGCAGATATTCGACCCAACCGACACCTACTGCATTTGACTGACCTGCAAGCACAATAATTTTTGCTTTTTTCATAAACAACACCTTAAAATATGATGTTAAATAAGTATAACACATATCCGTAAAAAAACATAACAAAACGTAAAATTTTTAAAAATAATTACCGTATGTAACAAAGAAGTTAAAAGCACCAGTTATAATGCTATATAATCACTAAAATCACTTTTTACAAAATTTAATCATTGACAGAAAGTAAGGTTTAATGATAATATATCGAAGATGCTCCGAATTACGACTTTTCAGCCATAATCCGGGGCTTTAATTATGAAAAAAGGAGTAAATTTTTTAATGAGCAACACTAACGAAAAACAGGGCTTCAAGCTCTTACACAAACCGCCTAAAGGTAAACTTCAGGCACTCGTACTCGTATTCTTATGGATCGCACTCTGGAATGTCGTTTACGAGTCAGTCCACATTCTCGGTATTATGCCTCACGAAGGTCTGCGCATCGTCAACTGGCCTTTCTTCATCAGCGTAGCTATTTTCTTTCTTCAGGAAGAGCTCTCTTACAAAGACCGTTTCCTTCACACACTCTTCGGCGGTGCAGTAGGTCTGCTTCTCGCAGCAGGAATAAGCCTCAGTGTTAAAGCGCTTACGGGTGCAGGTCTCTCTTACCTTGCAGCTGTATGTATCCCCCTCGTACTCACAATCGGTTTACTTATACTTACAAGACCTTTTATCCCTATGTTCTTCAATGACGTTGGTTTTGTGTACCTTATCTGTTCATTTATTCAGAGTGACAAAATCGTAACCGATCTTCCCAGCCATATGCTTTCACTTGTGCTCGGTTCAATTATCCTCAACCTCGGTGCAAGCGGAATCATTACACTTTACAAAAAGAGCAGAGCTAAAAAAGCTGCAAAGAAATAAGACAAGCAAAAAGCTTCTCACCGCAGTGAGAAGCTTTTTTTATTTTACCATCTGTTTTCTACATACTCGCAAAATGTGAAAAGGTCTTTTATTTCGAGCTTTGTACCGTCATCGAGTGTTACGTCACCGTTCCATATACCGTAAACCTGGTGGCAATTCATTCTGCCGACTTTAAGGTCAACATCGGAATGGTTGTCAAAGGTAGGTTGCATAGTCATATTGAATCTGCCGTCTTCCGATATAAATTCCCACGGCTCAAGAAATCGGTCTTTAGGGAACTTTTTAACGTCTACAGCACCAATTTTATGAATCTTTCCGTCATAGAAAAGGCAGGTTTCCGTAGCGTGACTTTCATCACCTATAGCCCACGTAATCTCAAAGCCGAAAAGATGCTTTTCACCTTTATCATCGGTTATATACTGACTGCCGCAGCCCCAATACCACACCATTTTATGCACGGTATTTGTTCTGCCCCAATCGAGTGCACAAAAGGCTTTATCCTTAGAAAACTCGTATACGTAGTCACCTACTTTAAACTTACCGCTACACGGCATACAAATCTGCTTGGTGGTCATAAAGTATTTATTGTCGTTACCCTCAAAAGGAAAAACGGTTGTAATGCTTTCAAGCTCTTCGGGAATCTCCATAGTAGCGGTAACTTCAACGGGTTTGCCTTTATACTCACCCTTATACCAAAGCGTACGCTCGTTCTCTTTTGTATGAAAATCAAGCTCTGTTTTGCCTATTTTATCCTTGAAGCGTGAGGGTGAATCGGGCTTGGAATGACAAACGTGTTTATTTGCACCTGCAAAATATGCAACAGAATCACAAATAACCTCACCTGTTCTGAGGTTTATAAGTCTTGCCGCAGCATAGCCGCCGATATTTATGTTTGCGAAGCTGACAAGAATCTGCATTTCATCATCGGCAATAGTATAAAAATCCCATTCCTTACGGCTGATTATTCCCTTTTTTACGTGGTTACGATTATATTCAAACAGATTTTTTCTTGCCCATCCCTTTACAAGCAAGGTGCCATCGGGAGAGAGCAAAGGTGTAGGTTCGGTATACTCTGTCTGTTTTGATTTTTCTTTCCAATCCATAAAAGGAATGTAGGTCCTTTTCATTTCGCCGCTCATATTATCACCGTGTTTTATCAGAATGTATTTATCATATCACAAAACAGATAAAAAGTAAATCAGCGGTGATTGCTCAGTTTACTCTGGCTTATTAATACTGTCATTTTTATTACAAAAAGTAAAAAAGCTATTATAAGAGCATAAACTTCCCTTGTCAAAGCAAGAAAAAGCACCGCAACAACACTGATTATAAGTGAAATATGAGAAATAATTTTACTGTTTTTTTCTGTTTTGATTTTTGCAAGCAACAATTTCAATACGCCAGACAAAACAAGCAAAACAAACAGTACCCAATATACGGCTATATTAATTTTTGAAGTTTCAGTATAATACAGCAAGCTGACCGAATAAATAAAGTCGTCAACGGTACTCGGGTAAAGCGGTAAAACAAAAAGCACAAAAGAAAGTAAATCGGCAACACCGAAAATTATATCGCAGATTTTTCTTGTATTGGAGCTATTCTCTTTTTCAGCAAGAGAAAGAAGCTTTTCACCCGAAAGTAGCTCATCAATAGAAACCGAGAAAAAACGTGATATATCTTTTATCGAATCAATACTCGGCATTCCCCTGCCCGACTCCCATTTTGAAACAGCAGCCCTTGATACATATAAAGCTTCCGCAAGCTCATCCTGAGTCATATTTCTGCTTTTTCGAAGCTGAACAAGCTTTTCATTAAACTCCATAATTAAATCCCCTTAATAGACAAGCTGACTTATAAGCGTAAAACAACCCTGCGCTCAATAAAACAGAGCCAATAATATCGCTCAGCCAATGCACACCTGAAATCAATCTGCCCACCACCATAAACACGCAAAAAAGCAAAGTAATTACCGTAACAATTCTTTGCAGTATTATATTTTTCATTCTATGCTTAAGCTGAAAAATAAGAGTTGGCATAACAGACAGCACAAGCAAGGTTGTTGATGACGGGTATGATGCTTCCATAAGCCCGTTTATAAGCACAGGTCGGTAATTTATCGGTATCATCTCAAAAACAAGATAACACAGTATTACCAAAACATAATAAACACCGAGAATAATAATATCTGCATCAACTTTAAATAAGCTTTTTCTTTTTATAAGCTGAATCAAGCCAAACACACCAAAAATAAAACAGACAAAAAGCGGCACTAAACCCAGCCAATCGGTAATATTATAAAGCATAAAATCAACACCTGTCAAAGAATGAAAACAGGTATTGAGGTCTGCAAAGCCGATATCGGTTGAATTTACGCCGACAGCTTTTACATCAACAGTTTGTATCAAAGCTGTCCAGACCGTGAATGCAATAATAAAAAATATTGATGTGATAATTGTTCTTTTTACTTTTGTTTTCATGTTTTTTATCCTTTCTGTTATAAACAATATAACATAAGCTTAACCGAAAGAATAAAAAAAGCATAGCTTTCTGCAGTTGCATCAACGATACTTTTCGTATCATATAAGGAAAAGCTCTTGATTACCAAGAGCTTTTAATAAAAATACAGATAATTATTTTCTGAACACAGATACAACTTTGCTTATCGCTTTGTATGCAGGAACTTCAAGAACTTTTTCGGCTTCTTTCAGCTGATTGCGTATCTCGATGCTCTGCGGACAATGAGTTTCGCACTTTCCGCAACCGATACAAGCTGAGGCAGGTGCAGATTTTCCTTTTGTTGTGCATTTGACATATTCTCTGAAGCCTGCAAAATTGCCGTCGGCAAAATGACGGTTGTATGCAGAAAAAGTACCGCTGATATTGATATTCTGAGGGCACGGCATACAGTATTCACAGCCCGTACAGCCGACCTTCATTTTAGAGTTGATAGCATTTACAACTCTTTTAAGCATCTCTTCATCGTCAGCAGTCAGTTCACTGATTTCCGTCTCTGACGCGGTCTTTATGTTATCGGCTACCATTTCATCGGAATTCATACCGGAAAGCACTACGCTGACCTCAGGCTGATTCCACAGCCAACGGAAAGCCCACTGTGCAGGCGTATGCTGAACGGGATGACCTGCAAAAATATCTTTAGCTTCTGCAGGGAGGTTATTGACAAGACGGCCGCCGCGGAGAGGCTCCATAATCATAACGGGAATTCCTTTTGAGTGAGCGTGGTCAAGACCTTTTCTGCCTGCCTGAGTATGCTCATCCATATAGTTGTACTGAATGAGGCACATATCCCAGTCATAAGCATCTATAATCTTACAGAACATATCGGATTTACCGTGATATGAAAAGCCGACCTGACGGATTGCACCGCTTTTTTTCTTATCCTCTATCCATTTTTCAATACCGATACTTTTCAGACGTTCCCAGACCTTTATATCAGCCATCATATGCATAAGATAAAAATCGATATGGTCTGTACGCAGTCTTTTCAGCTGCTCGTTAAAAAGCTTATCGAGAATTTCTGTGCTTCTCATAAGCTGAGGAGGAAGCTTGGTTGCGATATAAACTTTATCACGGATATTGTTCTTCTCAAAAATTTCACCTATCGCAGATTCACTGCCCGGATAGATAAATGCTGTGTCAAAATAATTAACGCCGTTATTGAATGCATTCATTACCTGACGCTCAGCATCAGCCATATTGATTCTGCCCATTTTCTTTTTGAAACGCATACATCCGAAGCCTAAAACAGAGAGCTTATTGCCGTATTTATCCTCACGGTATTTCATTAACAGACCTCCGAGATTAACAAAATTCTTAATTATAATAAAAATTATATCATACTATAATTATATATTCAACTGAACTTATATATAAAAAAGCTGACTCTGCTTTGAAACAGAGCCAGCATAGATGCTAAATATTTACAAATCAGTTGACCTTGACAATCCAGTTAAGCTTGTCTTCCTTCTTGCCCCACTGGATACCTGTAAGCTCATCGTAAAGGAACTGAGCAACAGGACCGATCTTGGAATCGTTGATAACAAGGTGCTCATCACCGTCGATATACTCACCGACAGGTGAAATAACAGCTGCTGTACCTGTACCGAAAGACTCTGTAAGCTTGCCTGCCTTGTAAGCTTCTTTGACTTCGTCAACAGAAAGCTTTCTCTCTTCAACCTTGTAGCCGTTTGCCTTAAGAACCTCAATACAAGAAGCTCTTGTAACACCGGGAAGAATGTTGCCGTCCTCAAGTGTGGGAGTGATAACAACGTCGTCAATTACAAAGAAAACGTTCATTGCACCGACTTCATCGATATACTTTCTCTCAACACCGTCAAGCCAGAGAACCTGAGCATAGCCCATCTTGTCAGCCTTTTCCTGACCGATAAGAGATGCAGCGTAGTTACCGCCTGCCTTACCCATACCTGTACCGCCCTTTACGCAGCGGACATACTCTCTCTCAATATAAATCTTAACGGGATCCATACCGTTAGCGTAGTATGAGCCAACGGGAGAAAGGATGATGCAGAAAATATAGCTGTGAGAAGCGTGAACACCAAGGAAAGCATCAGTTGCGATGATAAAGGGACGGATGTAAAGAGATGTACCGTCGTTATGGGGAACCCAATCCTTATCAACGTCAACAACAGCCTTGATAGCCTCAAGAGCAAGGTCGGGATCAATACGCGGAACGCAAAGACGGTCACAAGTATTGTTCATTCTTTCAATGTTCTTCTGAGGACGGAAAAGCTGAATGCTGCCGTCAGCAACTCTGTATGCCTTAAGACCTTCAAAAAGCTCCTGTGCATAGTGGAAAACCATTGAAGAAGGATCAAGAGAGAGAGGACCGTAGGGAACGATTCTGCCGTCGTGCCAGCCCTGACCCTCATCGTAATTCATTACAAACATATGGTCTGTAAAGATCTTACCGAAGCCAAGCTTGCTCTCGTCTGCAGGCTTTGCCTTGGGAGCAGTTGTTTTTTCTATTTTAAAATTGTAGCTCATTGAAAAATACCTCTTTTCAATTCTTAATAATCATAACCAAGCTTGAGAGCTGTTTTGTTAACCTCAAGAAGATTCTGATGACGTGCAGAAACAACCTTTGACAAGGGAGCATCGATACCGTCGAAACCGAGCATCGGGACTTCTTTGAGAAGCTTACCTGTTATGATCATATTTGCAAGTGTGCTGATACCTTTTTCATTTGCAATTTCTGTTGCAGGAATATAGTAAACGTCAACGTCTGTTCTCTCAACCTTACGGGAAATAAGTGTTGAATCGACAAAGATTTTACCGCCTGAAACAACTTCGTTCTCATATCTGTCAAGTGAAGGAAGGTTCATTGCAACAAGTACGTCAGGATTGCTGACGATAGGTGAGCCGATAGGCTCATCACTTACGATAACGCTGCAGTTAGCTGTACCGCCGCGCATTTCGGGGCCGTAAGAAGGAAGCCAGGAAACCTGCTTGTTCTCAAGAAGACCCTTGTAAGCAACAAACTTACCTGCAAAAAGGATACCCTGACCGCCGAAGCCGGCAAAAAGAATATTACAGTTCATCTTATTTTGCCTCCTCTTCTGCATAGATATCTTTATAAACACCGAGAGGATAGTAAGGAAGCATATTCTCTTCAAGCCACTCGAGTGCCTTTACAGGTGTCATACCCCAGTTTGTAGGACAAGTTGAAACAACCTCGATAAGAGAGAAGCCCTTGCCCTCAATCTGGTTCTGGAAAGCCTTTTTGATAGCCTTCTTTGCCTTTTTGATGTTTGCGGGGCTGTTGACAGCAACTCTTTCAAGATAAGCCGCACCGTCAACAGTTGAGAGAAGCTCGCATACCTTGATGGGATAACCGACTGTCTCAACATCTCTGCCGTAGGGAGAGGTCTGCGTAACCTGACCGGGAAGAGTTGTGGGAGCCATCTGGCCGCCTGTCATACCGTAAATAGCGTTGTTAACGAAAATAACAGTGATATTTTCTCTTCTTGCTGCTGCGTGAACTGTTTCAGCAGTACCGATAGCTGCAAGGTCACCGTCACCCTGATATGTAAATACAATATTGTTTTCGGGGTCTGCACGCTTGACACCTGTTGCAACAGCCGGTGCTCTGCCGTGAGGAGCCTGAACAAAATCTACATCAAAATAATCGTAAGCCATAACTGAGCAACCAACGGGTGCTACACCGATTGTTCTGCCCTGAATACCAAGCTCGTCAATTGCTTCGGCAACAAGTCTGTGAATAATACCGTGTGTACAACCGGGGCAATAGTGGAGAGTTGCATCGGTTAATGACTTGGGTTTTTCAAATACTACAGCCATTATTTATTGCCTCCTTCATTGACATTTTCGATCTTTGCAAGAACCTCTTCAGGAGAAGGAATCATACCGCCTACACGGTTGCAAAGATATACGGGTTTCTTGCATTCAATAGCAAGCTGAATATCTTCAATCATCTGACCCATATTCATTTCAACGGAAATGAATGCCTTGCACTTATCTGCAGCTGCATTAAGAACC
>JAZSEX010000100.1:0-6094 GCA_045531935.1 Acutalibacteraceae bacterium
TGTGGTGTGGACCTGATACCATTCGGAAGTCATGGAATGACAAATAGGGATCAATTTCGCTTATTATTTGCGTAACCATTTCTTTGGCTGTATTGGTTTTTTCGTCATCCATAACAATCGGATCCATATGAAGAGTGAGTATATATGCCGTATCTTTTTTAAAATCCTGTTCGATAACGTCCATCAGATCATGGCTTGTCATAATGTCAGTATCGGACGGTACTTCAGCATGTGCTGTAACAAAACATCTTCCGGGACCGTAATCGTGAACTATCAGATCGTGTACTCCGTATACACCGTCATAAGACAGGATTTTCTCTTCTATCATTTTTACCGTATCAGGCTCAGGCGGCTGACCGAGAAGAGAAGATGAAGTGTTACGGAAAACACCTATGCCTGCCCAAAGAACAAACAGTGAAACAATTACGCCGAAAATTCCGTCAAACGGCAAATCGAAATAACGGGAAAGTATTAGTGAAAGAATTGATGCACCTGTTGCTGCTATATCGCTTAAACTGTCTTTGACTACTGCGTCAACAGTATCTGAGTTGATAGCTTTACCGATTTTTCTGTTGAAAAGTGCAAGCCAGAGTTTGCCAAGTATTGAAATAAGCAAAACTACTATTGCAATAATGCTGAATTCGGGCTTTTCGGGATTAAAAATTTTTTCGGCAGAGCTTTTAATAAGTTCAAAGCCCATAAACATAATTATTACTGCTACAGCAAGACCACAAAGATATTCAAGTCTGCCATGTCCGTAAGGGTGCTTTTCATCAGCAGGTTTTGAGGCAATACGGAAACCAAGCAATGATATTACGGAGCTTGCTGCATCTGATAAATTGTTAAGAGCATCACCGGTTATTGCAATACTGTGTGATAATGAACCGATAATCAGCTTGACAACAGAAAGCAGTATATTTACAACAATTCCGACGCCGCCGCTCAGTGTACCGTAAGCTGAGCGAACTTTAGGGGATGAGGTGTTCTGACTGTCACGAATAAACAGTCTGATAAGTAAATTTGTCATTTTGTTTTTCCTTTTCATTTTGATAGAAAAATAATATCTTTAATTATGTGATTAGTCAAGCGTAACTTTTATTTTTTATCAATGAAGTGTATTCTTTTAATTCTTTTTTTCTTATACTGTCAGAAAAGTATATACAGCTGAAAAAAGAAATAGTGCAGAAAATTATGCTGATAACCAAAAATACCTTTTGATTAAAAAAGTTTAAAAAAGCGGAATTTAACAAAAACTTAATACCTTTACAGCATAAATATCCGAAAAGCAAAGGCTTGATAATATCATTTGAAATATTAAATTTAATTTGTGTTTCCTTAGATAATTTATTAAAACTCAAAGTAAAGTTAATAATTTCACTTAAAAACAGTATGAATATGTAGCCTTTTATTGCAAATTTCGGCAAAATAAAATAAACGAGCATTACACAAATTGCAGAATCAAAAATATTATACCGCATTGATGCTGCTTGTTGGTCGAGACCTTTTAACAATCCGTCCGTAATCATATCTGTATACATTACCGGAATAAGTACACTAAGCAATTTGATATAATAATATGATTCATTATCTTTATAAAGTGATAAAGAAATGTTATCTGCAAAAACAAAAATATAACATCCAACTCCGATAGAAAATATCATACATAACTTAATGACAGTTGAAGCTGTGTAACTGATTTTTTCATTATCGTTAAATAGTTTATATCTTGCCAATTCCGGTATCAGTAAAGACGCGAGTGAACTTATAACTGTTGACGGGTATAAGACAACAGGAAGAGCTATACCGTGTATCATACCGTAGATACTCATTGATTGCTCAGTGCTTTGCCCTGACTTTTTAAAACCTTGCGGTATAAGAAGATGTTCAACAGTTAAAAGTACAGATCTGAATCCTGATCCGGCTAAGTCAGGTAATGAAATTCTGAGCAAAGATTTTAATGAACCTATTGTTTTTTTTGACTTGTTTATTTTTTTAGAATCGGATAAATAAAGTAAATATGAGCTGAGGGCTGATATGGATTCTGAAGCGGTCATACCGAAAGCAATAGCAGAACAGGCGTATTCCGTTCCGGTGTTTCCGAAAAATTTGAGGGCTATAACAGTTACAATTATTTTGGTCAATTGTTCCGCAAGCTGAACGGATGAATATTTTATCATATTTTTTCTTGCTGTAAAATAACCGTTAAGTGCTGCAGATGCGGATATCGGCGGGAGACTGAACGCAAGTATTTTTATTGATTTTTCTGCTCTTGAATCTATAATCCATTTGTTGCTTATAATTCCGGAAAATAAATATAAGAACAAACATACGCATATTCCTGCAGTCAATGCATATTTAAAACACATTGACATAACTTTGCGGGTGTTGTTTTCTTTTTTAGTTAATGATTCGGTAATCAATCGTGTCGTACCAAGCTTAATACCTGCACTTGCAAAGGTTACAGATAAACCATATACAGCAATTATAAGCTGAAAAAGTCCCATGCCTGACGAGCCTATTTGATTTGTAAGATATATATTGAATGAGACAGCGATTGTTCGCATTATAAAACCACCGAGAGTAAGTACTGCTGTGTTTATTATTAAAAGCCTTGCGTTTTTCATATCAGCACCTCACATCGGTAATTCTATGCCACAGAGTATTTAAAAATGCTTGCATTTTGTTCATAGCTTTGATATTCTTATTATAGTCAGGAGGCTGATTGTATGAAGTTTGATATTAAACGCGAATTTGTTATAAATGAAAATAA
Organism: Acutalibacteraceae bacterium; assembly: GCA_045531935.1. Classification (GTDB taxonomy): domain Bacteria; phylum Bacillota; class Clostridia; order Oscillospirales; family Acutalibacteraceae; genus UBA8612. Next base: position 2,771 of record JAZSEX010000100.1, read on the forward strand.
TGCGCCGACAAAATCCAGTCACGCGTCAACCATTATAGTTATGGATAACGGTGAAATCGGTGTTGCTTGGTTTGGCGGTACATATGAGGGTAAAGATGACGTTGATATCTGGTTTTCTAGTAAATCAAAAAAAGGGTGGCGTAAACCCGTACGTATAACAGCGGCAGATGATATCCCTCATTGGAATCCGGTGCTGTTTAAAAACACTGACGGTTCAATTACCCTCTTTTTCAAAGTTGGTAAAAAAATTCCTGAATGGCAGACTTATTATTCAGTTTCGTATGATTACGGAAAAACCTGGTCAAGTCCCGTACAGCTTGTTGAAGGCGATGTAAGCGGCGGAAGGGGACCTGTGAAGAATAAAGCAATTCGTCTGCAAAGCGGAAGAATACTTGCTCCGTCTTCAAGTGAGCAAAATAAGGATTGGCGATGTTTTATTGATATATCTGATGATAACGGAAAAACGTGGTCCAAAACTGATTTTGTTGAACGTCCGAAGCGTTACGGCAAAACTGTAGGTATGATTCAACCTACACTCTGGGAATCTTCTCCTGATAACGTTCATATGCTTGTTCGTACAAACAGCAGATATGTCTATCGTAGTGATTCTGTTGATGGCGGAAAAAGTTGGTGCCCTGCATATAAGACGGGATTGTTTAATAATAACAGCGGTATTGATATTGCAAGAATGGATAACGGAAGACTTTTCCTTGTTTCTAATCCTGTTAAAGAGAATTGGGGAGAGAGAACTCCGCTGACAGTTGTTTCGTCTGATGATAATGGTCAGACGTGGGGGCTTGGTGCTGTGCTTGAAAGTATGCCCGGTGAATATTCATATCCTGCAATAATTGCAAACGGAAATGAATTATTGGTTTCATATACGTGGAACAGAAAATATATCAGTTTTGTGAAAATAACAGTTACTGACTGAATAATTACATTAAATAGAAACGGTGATAAATATGAAGATTGAAAAAACACCTTTTACTGTTGAATCCCAACTTAAACCTGTTACTGTTCACGGCTTTTTTTACGCTCCTATTGTAAAAGCCAATGCTAAAGCTATAGTTCAGGTTGCACACGGTATGGCTGAGCATAAGGAGAGATATGACGAGTTTGCAACGTTTCTTGCCGAAAACGGTTATGCAGTATTTGTGCATGATCATCTCGGCCACGGTGAATCTGTTGACAGTATTGAGAATCTCGGCTTTTTCGGTGAAGAAGACGGCTGGAAAAATCTTGTCAATGACTGTTATACAATAACAAAGTATGCTCGTGAGGTTTTTCCGGGTAAACCTGTTGTTCTTTTCGGTCACAGTATGGGTTCATTCATAGCTCGTGCATATACTCAAATGTACGATATGACGCTTGATGCGGCAATTTATTGCGGTACAAGCGGTAATAATCCTGCAGCAGGTATGGGTATAAGGTTAGCTGATGCTATTGCGAGAAGTAAGGGTGCCAAGCATAAGAGTGAACTTATAAACTCCGTTGCGTTTGGTACCTATAATAAAAAAATTAAACCTCACCGCACTGCATTTGATTGGCTCAGCCGAGATAATGCCGAGGTTGATAAATATGTTGCTGACGATTATTGCGGCTTTATGTTTACTGCTTGCGGATTCCGTGATCTTTTCTCTGTTCTTAAATATGTTTCGGGAAAAAGCTGGTATAAATCCGTCAGAAAGAGCCTGCCTATTCTTTTTGTATCAGGTGATGCTGATCCGGTAGGTGAGTACGGTAAGGGTGTCAGGCAGGTAGTTGATGACCTGAAAAAGACGGGTCACGATAACGTTGAATTAAAGATTTACAAAGATTCAAGGCACGAAATACTTAATGATTTTGACAGAAAGACTGTTATGAATGACGTTCTTGAGTGGCTTGATAAAAACGTAGAGGAAAAGAAACCGGATTAAGAGGCATATTTATATGAAAAAACGTTTAAGCAATACAAAATTGCTGACAAGCTACTATATAATATTCTCAGTTTCGGCAATTTTGTTTTTTGTTATGCTGGCTGTTACTGACGGAAAATCATTTTCTGAAACTATTTTCCGTAATTCAGTCGGTAGTGATTTTTTTATGGATTTTTTCAACTCCATAAGAGATGCAAGCACCAAAGACGTATATAAAGAAGGCATAATATATCCTCCGCTTGCTAATATTTTTTTCTATGTTTTGTCGTTGATGATTGACCCTGAACTTGCTTCAACTACCTTTGCACATCGCAGATTGTTGCAAAGTGATTACGTGTGCTTGTTTCTTTATTTTGTATTTGTTGTTTTATCATTGATATTATTTGTCAGTATGATTAAAAATCATATGAAAAAAAACAACCTTGAACGGTATTCTTATTCATTGCCGTTATTGTTAATTTTCTCATATCCGATGATTTACTGCATACAAAGAGGTAATATTGCTCTTCTTTCATTGGTATTCTCGATGTTTTTTGTTTTTAACCGAAATAGTGAAAATAAATTTATAAGAGAGCTTTCATTTATATTACTTGCAGTTGCCGCGGGAATAAAGCTGTATCCGGCAGCTTTCGGACTTTTGCTTATTACAGACAGAAAATTTAAGGAATCAATAAGACTTCTTATTTATGGTCTGATATGTTTTATTTTACCGTTTTTTTTCTATGATGGAATTGAAAGTATAAGAGACCTGCTGTTCAATCTGAAAAACTTTTCGGATTATTCACTCGAAAAGCTGTCTCCTGCGTTTGTTTGTGTTGATGTACTGGCTATGTATTCATCGATGCTGTTTAAATCTGATTATACTGCGGTATATAATTTTATGTTTACCGTTACTTATCTTGCTGCATTTGCCGTGCTTATATTTGCACCTAAGGACTGGCAGAAGGTATGGGCCATTACTTATATGATTATGAATTATTCTTCAACCGGACGAACTTATATTCTTGTATTAGCAATTATACCTTTTATTGTTTTTGTTGTTTCTGAAAAAATACAAAAGAGAGATCTGGTTTATTTTATTGGCTTTCTGTTGATTCTTGTTGTAATTCCGCCCGTGTACTATACGAAGATTGAAATCTTAAAAGAATGGATTTCTGCTAACATGATTTCCGGAAGCGGACTTGATGCGGAAAATCTCAGAATTCTTGCTTCGCCTAATCAGATGATATCTGCTTTTGTTGTTACTGGTATGATGATGTTTATGTTTATTGACACAATAATCTGTATTGCAACCGGGAAAACAGAGCTGAAAAAAAGAAAGAATTAAAAAAGGACTATGTTGTTTGCTTGAACAACATAGTCCTTAATTATTTTAGTGAAATCAGCTGAGAGATTCGACAGTTTCCAT
>JAZSEX010000092.1:0-16738 GCA_045531935.1 Acutalibacteraceae bacterium
GACCGCTTGGCCTCCGACTTAGTCGGAACCGGTTTCAACGGAGAGATGACCGGACGGGAAAACATCTATATGAACGGTGCGATCCTCGGCATGACAAAGGCAGAGATCGATGCAAAAATAGAAGATATTATCGAGTTTTCCGAGGTGCGCGATTTTATCGATACACCCGTCAAGCGTTACTCGAGCGGTATGTATGTCAAGCTTGCTTTCTCCGTTGCCGCTCACCTCGACAGTGAGATTATGATTATGGACGAAGTCCTCGCCGTCGGCGATATGGCTTTCCAGAAAAAATGCCTTTCAAAGATGAAAGAAGCCGCCACAAAGGACGGCAGAACAGTTCTTTACGTCAGCCACAATATGAACACTATCCGTCAGCTCTGCGAACGTTGCATCGTGCTCGATAAGGGCAAGGTTATCTTTGTCGGTGATGTAGAAGAAGCTATAAATGTATACATCGGTCAAACGCATAAAAGCCCTTCTTTTGTTGATTTAAGTACAAGAGAACCCAACCCCAATTATTTGGATGGAATAAAATTGACTGGTATTGAAGCGGTAGGCAGAGATGCATGGATAACAAGGGTAGGCGAAAAACTGAGATTCAACATATATGCCGAGGCTACGAAAGATTTACAAAACGTCGGATACCGAATGAGAGTTTTCAGCACATCAGGCTCTTCGGTTTCTGTATTAATAGCAAAAGATCTTATTAACTGCACAGCCGGCGAAAAAATATGCATACCGCTTGAAGCGGATATTTCAGAACTGGTTCCCGGTAAATATTTCTTTACTCCTAGTGTTTATTATACTGATCACACTGGTGCTTTCCAGTTTTACGACCATATAAATGCTGCCGTTACACTAGAGGTTGCAACTATCAATGAATTCAACCAGAATATGAATTGGGATGCGTTTTATTGGGGTTATGTAAAGCTGCCTGAATTAAAAGATTTAAGATAAGAAATTATGAGGATGTGGAATATGCCTCCTGTTTGTCCGACTGAAAAATGCACAGGCTGTTCAGCGTGTGTCAATATCTGCCATATGAATGCAGTTTCACTTAAGCCGGATAGTACAGGATTCTTATATCCTGAAATCAATGGCGATATATGTGTCGGCTGCAATAAATGCCGTAATATTTGTCCTCAGAATACAGCTACCGGCTATAACTCCTGCGGTGATTTTTTTGCAGGGGTGTCGTTTGACGATGAGGTTAAGGAGCAGAGTTCATCCGGTGGTATTTTTTCACTTGTGGCGGAAAGTATTATCAAAAAAGGCGGTGTGGTTTTCGGTGCTGCTTATGATGATCAGCTTGAGGTAAAACATATTGCCGTTGAATATGTTAACGATTTGCATAAGCTCAGAGGGTCGAAATACGCACAAAGTGTAATCGGGGATACTTATCTTCAGGTGAAAAAATTATTATTTAAAAACCGTTTCGTTCTGTTTTCCGGTACTCCTTGTCAGATAGACGGACTGTATGCTTTTCTCGGCAAAGACGCATCACACAAAAAGTTATATACTGTAGACGTTTTGTGTCACGGTGTTCCGTCGCCTGAAATATTAAAAGAATTCATACGTAACGAAAACAGTAAATACGGAGAACAAATAGCCGCATTGAATTTCCGCTCGAAAAGTACAGGATGGTTGTATTATTCTACCAATCTGAAGTATAAGAACGGCTCGGAAAAAGAAATATACAGAGATGATTTTATGCGCGGTTTTCTTAGCAATTACTATCTCCGTGAGTGCTGTTATGATTGCCGTTACTCAAAAACCGAAAGGATAGGCGACATCACTCTCGGTGATTTCTGGGGGTACCGTGAAAAAGCTCCGGCTTTTCTTGAGGATGATAACAGAGGAATTTCGTTGGTAATTGTTAATAACGAACACGGATATGAGTTGATAAAAAGTATCCGCTCAAAAGCCGCTTTGGTTAAAAAGAATGTCGATGAAGCCATTGCAGGAAATCCGGTTTTGCATACACCGAGCAAACGTCCCGAAGATTACGAAGAGTTTCACAAGGATTATACTAATATGAGCTGGGATGAAATATCTTCCAAATATTTTCCTGTCGGTGACTTTGTTCCGCCTGCAATAACTGAAGAAAACAAATCTTATTTTTCTCAGCCTTTTAAGAAACGATATTATAAACATCTGCTGGCTTGTAAGTTCTCTGAATTCAAAAGTAAGATAAATGGTGGGAAATAATTTTATGAAGAAATATTTGTTGTACGGTCACGGCGGAAGTGAAAATCACGGCTGTGAGGCGCTTGTACGCACAACTGTTAACCTTTTAAATGTTCCTAGAGAAAATATTTTCTTATCCTCTTACGAACCTGCATGGGATGAAAAATACGGAATAGAAAATATTTGTTGTTTGCATAAAAGAAAATCTAAAAAGCTTGTTCCAAAATTTACTTTTGATTTTTTGAAAGCTTATTTTAAACTGAAAATTTTAAAAGAAACTTCCGCATTAGATGAGCTGTATGAACTCAATTCCCTTGGGGTAAAAAAAGGAGATATCGCAATTTCTATCGGCGGAGACTCTTATTGTTACGGAGAAACCAATTATCTTCGCGATGAAAACGATATGTTCCGTAAAGCGAAAATAAAAACGGTGCTCTGGGGATGTTCTATCGAACCCGAACTGCTCGAAAAAGATGAAATCGCAGAAGATATCAGAAAATTTGATCTTATAACTGCCAGAGAATCAATATCATACAGTGCACTGAAAAGACTCAATAAAAACACTGTTCTGGTTTGCGATACTGCATTCCATCTTGCTGCAAAAGAACTTGACCTGCCAAAAGAAGCTCAAAACTGCGATTTGGTAGGTATAAATGCTAGTCCCATGGTAGAAGATAACGAATCGGAAGACGGTATAACAAGGATCAATTTTTGCAATCTTATTGAAAAAATTCTGCATGAAACAGATTTTAAAATCCTTTTGATTCCGCATGTGATTTGGCGCGCCAGCGATGATAGAACCGTCTTGTCTCAGCTTTATGAAAAATATGCATACACTCAAAGAGTTTTTCTTGTTAAAGACTGTAATTGTGAAGAATTAAAAGGATATATTGCGCGTTGCAGATTTTTTATCGGAGCAAGAACGCACTCTACAATAGCTGCATATTCAAGCTGTGTTCCTACTTTAACAGTCGGTTATTCCGTCAAAGCCAAAGGTATTGCCAAGGATCTTTTTGGAACTGATGACAATTATGTCGTACCGGTTCAGTCTTTGACGGATCCATACACTTTGGCTAATGCATTTGAGTGGTTATTAAATAACGAAAACTACATAAAAGATCATTTGCACAATATTATGCCAGATTACAAAAAGCTTATTGAGTGCGGTTTATCTGAATTAAAAAAGCTATAATTAAAGAGGTCTCATATGCCACGAATCAGCATTATTATACCGGTATACAACTCGGAGCTATATTTGCACAATTGTCTGGACAGTGTCTTGTCACAAGTTTTTACGGATTTTGAGTTAATTCTTATAAATGACGGCTCAACCGATTCGAGCGGAGAGATCTGCGATGAATACGCTGAAAAAGATAGTCGTATACGCGTTTTTCATCAGGATAATCAAGGTCAGGCAGCTGCAAGGAATTTTGGTGTTAATCAAGCTCGGACAGAATGGATTTATTTTGTTGACAGCGATGATATTATTCATCCGCAGATGTTGGAAACATTATATAATAATGCTACATCAAACAATACCCCTATAAGTATTTGTGCAGTGTGTGAAGACTATGAATTGCCTGCAGACTTCTGCAAACCCGTCAAAGTACCTGCTTCAGTTATAACTATAAATGAATCTTCCCTGATGAATTTGTTTGAAAACGTACCTTATATGTATTGGATAGTATGTGACAAACTTGTAAAAAAAGATATAGTTCTGAATAATCCCTTTACCGTAGGCAAATTTTATGAAGACAATGCAGTTGTTTGCCGCTGGTTGTATGAGGCAAAAAAAATATGCGTTACAAACGGCACTATGTATTTTTACAGAATAAACACAAGTAGTACGACAAAAAGAGAATTCAATATAAAACAATGCGATTATCTTTGGGCTTTGCAAAAACAGATTGAATTTTTTAAAACCACTGAATGCGAAATTTTGCTATCAAAAATATGTCACCGTTATTTGTTTGAGTATAGTGTGTTTAATAAAAAAATTCTATCTGTGCTATCAAACAAAAAGCTTGCCTCAAAGCTCAAGAGACAAGTTTTGCTTTTTATGATTTCTAATATTAATGTTTTTATCAAAACAAAGAGTGATTTTCTTTTTGCTGTTGAAACACTTTTCCCTGGACTGTATTCTTTGCTTGTTAAAATAAAAACATAATTGTTACGGGAGCTTTTATGATACCTAAAAAAATCCACTACTGTTGGTTCGGCGGCAACGAAAAGCCGAAGCTTTTTGAAAAATGTTATAAAAGCTGGGCAAAGTATTGCCCCGATTACGAAATTGTTGAATGGAATGAAAGCAACTTTGATTTGTCGGCTTGTCCTCTTTACGTGCAACAGGCTTACGAGGCAAAAAAATGGGCTTTTGTTACCGATTATGTCCGCTTGAAAGTAGTTTACGATAACGGCGGTATTTATCTGGATACCGACGTTGAGTTGAAAAAGAATCTTGATTTTCTTTTAAATCGCAAAGCTTTTTTCGGATTTGAAAGCGGGAAGTATATTGCAACAGGGCTTGGCTTCGGTGCAGAAAAAGGCTCGGAAATTCTCTGCGAAATAATGCAGGATTATGAGGAAATACCTTTCATAAAAGAAGACGGAAGTCTTGATCTTACTGCTTGTCCGGAAAGAAATACAAAAATATTTTTGGCTCACGGATTAAAACAAGATGATTCTAAGCAGATTCTTGACGGTGATATTCTTATTTTGCCTACAGTGTATCTTTGCCCTATAGATTATCTGACCGGAAATTTTACTCGCTCAAAATATACGGTTTCCGTTCACTGGTTTACAGCAAGCTGGCAAGATGCAAACTGCAAAACCATTGTGGATAAAAAGAAAGACGAAAAAAGAGCACAGAGCATTGATAAAATCAAACATTTGCCAAACCGTATACTTATGAGTTTGTTAGGTGAAGAAAAATATCAAAAACTTAAGGATAAGATAAAAGGGTAATTAATATGGATTTGATTTCAATTATTGTTCCAGTTTACAACGTTGAAAAATACATTCACCAATGTATTGATTCGGTAATAAACCAGACATATAAGAATATTGAAATCATCCTTGTTGATGACGGCAGCCCCGATAACTGCGGCAGAATCTGCGATGAATATGCCGCAAAAGACAGCCGCATCAAGGTTATTCACAAGGCTAACGGCGGCCTTTCCGATGCGCGCAACCACGGTATTGAAGCCGCAAAAGGTGACTGGCTGATGTTTATCGACAGCGACGACTGGATTGAGCCTGATATGGCACAGAAGCTGCTCGATGCTGCAACTGAAGATGATGCAGATATGGCAGTGTGCTCTGTTACGGTATTTAATGAAAAAGAAAGCTTCACTCCTAAAAATTATTTTTCACCGGCGAGAACAGTACCGGGTATTCAGCTTTTAAAAGAAAAATGGCTGAATGTTCAATTTGTAATTGCGTGCAATAAAATTTACAAAAAAGAGCTTTTTGATAATATCCGTTATCCGGTCGGTAAATTGCACGAGGACGAATTTGTAATACATTATCTGTTGTACAAAGCCGAAAAAGTATGTGTTATTGAAGACAAGCTTTATAACTACAGACAAAACGAAAACAGTATAACAGGCAGCAAATATTCTCCACGTAATCTTGACGGTCTTTTTGCTGTTGCTGACAGAATTTGCTTTTACAACCAAATAAATTGTATTAATTATGCAGAACCTCTTATAAGTTACTACTATACCGTTCTGATAGATAAATATTTTACATATATTTCCAACCCCTCGTTCAAGAAAAAACTGAAGAGTTGCAGGTATAACAGCTTTTCTGTCCTTCCGTTTTTTCTCAGGATTGAAAACATATCAATGAACGAAAAAATGTCTAAAATATGTTTTTCTTTTTGTCCGGGTCTTTATAAAAAACTGTTTTTAAAATGATTTCAGGAGTCGATATTATGCCTCATATCAGTATAATAGTACCTGTCTATAATACAGAAAAATACTTATCCTGCTGTATAAGTAACATTTTGGATCAGACCTTCTGCGATTTTGAACTGATTCTCGTTAATGACGGTTCGACGGATTCGAGCGGCAAAATATGCGATGAATTTGCCGTAACCGATAATCGCATTCGTGTTATACACAAACAAAACGGCGGAGCATCAGATGCACGCAACTGCGGTATTGATGCGGCTCAAGGTGAGTGGATAATGTTCTTTGACAGCGATGACTGCTTTGAGCCCGACATTGTGCAAAAGCTTTATGATGCGGTGCAAAGAGAAAACGCCGATATGGCTGTGTGCAGCATTGATTTATTTAATGAAGATTGCCTGGATGAAAAATATATACCCGATCACTTTGTTGTAACTCCCGGAATGTTTTCAGGCTCGGAAATTTTAGCAACGGGTTATATACCGACGATATATGTTACACCTTGGTGTAAAATTTTCAGGAAGTCTCTTTTTGATAATCTACGTTACACCGTCGGCAGAATATGTGAAGATGAAGCTATAATTCACCGCATTCTCCACAGGTGCAAAAAAATAGTCGTAATAAACGATATTCTCTATCACTACAGGCAGATACAAAGCAGTGTATCTCATACCGTTTCACCTAAAAAGCTTGATGCTCTGTTCGCTTTTTACGACAGGTTTTTCTTCTACACAGAAAACAAAATTCAGAACGCTGATGTTGTCCTCAACTCCTATTTCTGGAATCTGGATAATTATTATTTCAGAGTTGAGAAAAATTCCGAATCTGCACCGAGACTTCGTGAGTGCATGAAAAACACACGTAAACTCATTCCATATTATCTCAGGGTAAAAGATATATCGATAAAAGAAAGACTGTTGAAACTTGTTTTCTGTATATCACCTTCTCTGTACAAGCAGATTACAGGAATCGGTTAATCAATATTTACTTATGCAAAAGCCTCAAATAATATATTCGTATTATATGAGGCTTTATTATTTTGTGTTTTGTCGTTGCAGGCACCATTAATAACGGTATATATTTTTTATTATTCTATTATGCTGTTGACAAAAAAATATATAATGATATAATATATCAATATTAACAAATTGATAACATTTTGTTTACAAATCAGAAAAATAAAATCAACTGTGAAAGAGGATATTATGAAAAAGATTATTTCTATTCTTATGGTTGCCGTACTTTTTTTCTTGTGTACGGTTCCTGCTTTTTCCTGGGTTGACGCCAACGAAACAAGAAGTCAGATTCCTGTTATACGAATTTCAGGAGACGGTGAGGCACTTTACGATGCCGAGGGTAATAAAATATTCCATTACCGTGATATCGGAAAGCTTCTGACTTCCGGTGATGAAAACAGTACGGAAATGTACAAAACGCTGGCCGAAACACTTCTTCCTGCTATTGTAAAAGGTCTTGCAATAAATGATTGGGACGATCTTTATGCAGGTCTTGAAACAGAAATCGGTAAAATTTTTGCAAAGGCACTTCTCGACGAAAACGGTAATGTGACCAACAACTCAGGCTTGTCGCAAAGCCGTATAGATGAGATGGAGTATAAGAGACATAACAGCCAGAAAGGCCAGAAAGGTTATTTCGCTTATAACGATTATTGGTTCCGTTATGACTGGCGTCTTGATCCGCTGGAAATTGCAGACGGACTATATTCGTATATCAAAGATATCAAGAAATCGACCGGCTGTGATAAAGTAGGAATTGCCGCAAGCTGCCTTGGTACAAACGTCGTTATGGCTTATGTCGCCAAATACGGTGTGGATGATATACAGGGCATTGCAATGGACGGCAGCGTTGTAGGCGGTGCTGAAATTCTCAGCGAGGTTGTATGCGGTAAATTCGACGTTTCACCTCCTGAGCTTATGCGTGTGCTTCGCGACGTTGAAGGTCTCGGATTGTTCAGCATAGGTGAATTCCTTACAGAAACAATAGAAATGCTTGTTCAGACAGGCTTGCTTGAAGGCGTTATCAGCACTACAGAGACACTGTTCTATGACAGACTTATTGAGGGTGCTACATCAGCTGTTGCACTGTCAACCTTCTATACGTGGCCTAACTACTGGGCATGTGTTTCACCTGAGGATTATGAGTCTGCCAAGCATTACGTGTTCGGTGAAGAGGGCAGCGAAAAGAGAGAAAAATACGCAGGCCTTATAGCTAAACTTGATAATTATGACAGAGAAGTCCGTCAGAGAGTTCCGGAACTTATTCAGAAAATCAAAGATGGCGGTGCGAATTTCGGCGTTATTTCAAAATACGGTTTTCAGATGATTCCGAATTGCGAAAATGCCGAATTGGTTGCGGATCAGTTTGCTTCGGTCAAGCGTTCTTCATTCGGTGCAACAACCACAACAGTTTACGAAACGTTATCCGATGATTATATTGCCAAAAGAACCGCAGAAGGCAAGGGCAAATATATTTCACCTGATAAGCATATTGATGCCTCAACCTGCCTTGCGCCTGACAGTACGTGGTTTATCAAAGGTTCCAGCCATTCAGACTGGACCTGTTACGAGTTGAAAATAATGTACGATGTGTCGACCGCTGACAGACAGCTTACTGTTGACGATCTTCCGTACAGTCAGTTTATGGTCTATACCAAAGAGACAAATACGCTTGTGCCGATGACTGAGGAGAACTGCAACACCGAATACTGGGATGCAGATCCTGATATTTATAAGCCTTCGTCATTTTTTGCCAGAATTGTTGTTGCGTTTAAGGCTTTCACACATTGGTGCAAAGTTCTTGTTGAGTATATAGCAGAACAGAATCGCAGTTGATACATTGTATCAACTGCGATTTCCTTTTTTAAAATTATTTATGTTTGACTCAAATGAAAATCAAGTTATTGACAAATATAAATCTCTGCTATATTATAAAAATATTCCAATATAAGAGGTGTTATTAATGGCAAAGACAGTTCAGGATATTCTTGCAATTATTAAAGAAAATGACATTAAGATGGTCGACTTCAAGATGGTTGACATCAACGGTCAGTACCGTCACGTTACTATTCCTGCAGAGAATTTTTCTGAGGACACAATGAAGAGCGGCATCGGTTTCGATGCTTCCAACTACGGCTACGCTGTTGTTGAAAAGAGCGATATGGTTTTCATTCCCGATCCCGATACAGCAGTTATCGATCCTTTCTGCTCAATTCCCACTCTTTCAATGACCGGTAACGCAATGATTATAGATACTCCCGAAAACCGTCCTCTCGCTCAGTATCCCCGTAACATCATCAAGGCTGCTGTTGAGTATATGAAGAACAGCGGTGTTGCTGACGAGATGAAGATTCTTCCCGAGTTTGAGTTCTATCTGTTCGACAATGTTACATGGAACATTGAGGGCAGAGAGATTGCTGTTGAGGTTGATGCTCAGCAGTCCTACTGGAATTCAGGTGTCGAAGGTCTCGGTGTTGTTGTTCCCAAGCAGAAGAACTACCACATCGCAAAGCCGTTTGATATTTCTTACGAGTGCCGCAGTGAAATGTGCATGCTTATGAAGGATGCAGGTATTGAAATCAACTACCACCATCCCGAGGTTGCTGCATCAGGTCAGTTTGAAATCGAGCCTCAGCTCGGCGAAGTTGTACATATGGCTGATGCTACAATGATGATCAAGTACATCATCCACAACACAGCTCTCAAGTACGGCAAGAGTGCAACGTTTATGCCCAAGCCCATCTACGGTGAGGCAGGCAGCGGTATGCACGTTCATATGATCCTCTTCAAGGACGGTCAGCCCGTATTCTCCGATGATAACGGCTACTCACACCTGAGCGAAACAGCTCACTACTTCATCGGCGGTCTTCTCAAGCACATCGGTTCACTCTGTGCTATCACAAACCCCAGCACAAACTCCTTCAAACGTCTTGTTCCCGGCTTCGAGGCTCCCGTAACAGTAGGTTACGCAACATCCAACAGAAGTGCTGTTATCCGTATCCCTGCTTATGCAAAGAGTCCGGACAAGCGTCGTTTCGAGCTTCGTAACCCCGATGCTACATGTAATCCCTACTTCTGCTATGCTGCTATCCTTATGGCAGGTCTTGACGGTATCAAGAACAAGATTGATCCCAAGGCTAACGGTTGGGGCCCCTACGATATGAACCTCTACAACCTTCCCGAAGAGGAGAAGGCAAAGCTTCAGGGTCTTCCCGTATCTCTTGACGAGGCTCTCGATTGCCTTGAGAAGGATTACGATTACCTCACAGAGGGTGGCGTATTCCCCGAAGAGCTTATCAAAAACTTCATCAAAACAAAGCGTGCTGAGGTTAGCCAGCTTGCTGCTATTCCTCACCCCGCAGAATTTGATAAGTACTATAATCTTTAATAAACAGAAAAATCCCCGACTTGAGGTCGGGGATTTTTTTATTTGGTTATAAGTTTGATTATTATTGCAATCAGCACTATTACGGCAGGGATTGCGAGGATTTTCAGTGCCCTTGATACTGCATCGTAAACGTTTGTCGGCATAATCTGATAGAAAGCATACCAAAGCTTTTCTTTAACTTTTTTGCCTACGATATCGCGGTAACGCAGGTCATAGGTTTCGTAAGTGCCATCGGTGTTGAGGTTTATCATACGCACACCTCGGTCAAGTCCCGGGCCGTAGATATGGAATCCTGCACCCTGTGTATAGCCGAGGTCGATACCTCTTACTTTGCCGTTGAACGAGTTTATGTGGTCGTGACCGAAATACATTCCGAGTACGTCGCCTTTTTCTGCCATTGCGTCAAATTCACCGCTGTTTTCCATCGGGTCGGCAGGTGACTCTTTCATAAATCCCGTCGGGTTTACTCTGCCTTTTTTTAGTGTGTACCATTTGCCTTTATGGTTACGGAAGCCCTGTACAGCACCCTTTGTGCCTTTTTTCACTTCATCCATAAGCTCGAATATTTCAGGTACGGGTATGTGCTGAATTACTATTGAAGGTATGAGTCTGCCGTACCTTTTTTCATATTCATCACGGGTGGCTTTGTACCACTCAATCTGGTTCTGATGCACGTTATCGTAGCCGATTTTAAGGCTCGTGTTGCTGTCGATACAGTAGAGCAGAAACTTTATTTCATCACCGTGAGCAATCTCAATCACGTGGTTTGCACAGCCGTCAATTCCCTTAGTACTTTCGCCGACAAAGCAGGGGAGAGAGCGGTAGATTTCAAACTGCTCTTCGTTTGTCAGACCTACCTGTCTGTCATGGTTGCCGAAGCATACCGTGAGAGGAATACCTCTCGAATATGCAGGCTCAGTAAGCTTTGACAGTACCGCCTTTACGGTGTCTTTACTGCCTTTGAACGATGCGTAATTCCATATCTGGTCGCCCGAGTATACCACAAGGTCGGGCTTTTCTTTTTCAACCGCGGCATTGATGAGGGCAAGCGTGTCGGGGCTGACATTTTTGCCCTCCTGCGTGTCCGCAATCTGCATTATTTTAAACTGTGAATTCTTGAATTTCAACTGCATAGTTTATTCCGCTTTCGCTCTTTTTTCTGCAATATAGTCGTGTACCTTTGTGCGAAGCTCGCCGTGAAGTCTGAATTTTGTAGCAAATATTACAAGTGAAATTACCATAAGTACGGGAGGAATCGCAAAGCAGATGATGCCGATTGCAGACTTTGTCTGCGAGTTGAGAGCGTGCTCCTTTATCTGTGCGTTGTAATTCATAATGCCAAGACCGCCGAAGAGGAATACGGTCTGCATTGTGTATGCCATCTTCTGCAAAAAGCCCTTCATTGAGAAGGTGATGCTTTCGTTTCTTGTTCCGTTTTTATATTCACCGTAGTCAACAATATCGGCAAGG
Organism: Acutalibacteraceae bacterium; assembly: GCA_045531935.1. GTDB lineage: Bacteria > Bacillota > Clostridia > Oscillospirales > Acutalibacteraceae > UBA8612. The sequence goes on from JAZSEX010000092.1 coordinate 11,973, forward strand.
AATATCGTCTGTGCAACAAACATTGAGCCTATACCTATGCTTGCAAGGGTGTAGCTCAGGTCAAGTGCAATATTGATTCTCAGTACGGGACCAAATATAAACATAAGAATGTATCCGACAATGGCAGTGCAGAGTGAAATCATATATATAATACGGTTGGAGAATTTTTTGCTCAGTATCGGTATTACGAGCAGACCGAGTGCCGAGCCTACTGCACCTATTGTTGAGAAAAGACTCTGTGCCTCAGGGTCGCCGAGTACGTCGCTGAAGAAGTAAACTGCCGTGCCGCTTGTGAGATACCAGCCTGCATTTGAAATCATAGCGAAAATCATAAACACAACAAGCTGGTCGTTGGTCTTGATAACTTTAAGAACCTTTTTGAAGCTGAATTTATCATTGTTATATACAACGTTTCTTTCCTTGGTGGCAAAGAATGAAATGAGTGCAAAGCCTATGAGGAATACACCGCATATCATTGCCCAACGGGAGAAGCCGGATGCACTGTAGCCCTTGTCGGTAGTCATACCGTCGGAAAGTAAGGGGAGAATAATGGGTGTGAGTATTGAGATAAGACCCTGACCGATACCGCTGAATGTACGTGCAACCGTTGCAACAAGGTTTCTGTCTTTGGGGTCGTTGGTGAAGCTGGGCACCATTGACCAGTAGGGAATATCAACCATAGTGTTTGTCATACCCCAGAGTATGTACATAACAGCTATGTAAATATAAAGCTTCATACCGCTCATACCGAATGAAGTGAAGAGCAGTGAAAGCACAATAGCATTGGAAACTGCACCTATAAGAAGCCACGGTCTGTATTTACCGATTTTTGTTTTTGTGCTGTCAACGATTGAGCCCATCATCGGGTCGTTTATACCGTCCCATATTCTGGCAAGCGGTGTGAGTATAAGCAGAAATGCTTCGGGCAGAAGAAGTACGCTTGAAAGGTAGTAGGAAAGATAGGAGTAAAAAAGGCCGTAAGAAAGGTCAAGACCAACAGCACCGACACCGTAGCCGAGCTTTTCACGCCAGGTGGTTTTGTATTCGCTCATATTCCGAGTCTCCTTAATGAGATTAGTTTTATATATTATATCACAAATAAAATAAAAATAAATACGTTTATGCAAAACTGCAATGTTTGTCGGAAGAATAAAATGATTATTTATTTTATTACCTTGACTTCAATATAACTGAATTGGTATTATATATATAGCTTTAAAGACAAAGCTGATTTTATTTTTGGAGGTTATACATATGAACTCAATCAAGAAATATGTTGCAGAGTTTATCGGTACGTTTGTGCTCGTGCTCTTTGCTTGCGGTACTGCAGCGGTAAGCGGCTGTGCAACAGACAGCAAAAACATCAGCTACTTTATCACGGCTCTTGCATTCGGTCTTGTAATCGTTGCTATGGCTTATTCAATCGGTAATGTTTCCGGCTGCCATATCAATCCTGCAGTTTCTATTGCAATGCTCGTCAGCGGTAAGCTCGGTATTAAGGATTTTATCGGCTATATTGTTGCTCAGTTTGCAGGTGCTGTTGCAGGTGCTGCTGCTCTTATGGGTATCATCGGTAAGGATTACGGTCTTGGTGCAAACGGTCTGTTTGAGGGCAGCATAGGCAAATCTTTCCTTGTTGAAGTTATTCTCACATTTGTTTTCGTAATCGCAATTCTCGGCGTTACATCTAAGGTTGAGAACGGTGCTGTTGCAGGTATCGTTATCGGTCTTACGCTTACACTTGTTCACATTTTCGGTATTCATTTTACAGGTACATCCGTTAACCCTGCAAGAAGCTTCGGCCCCGCTCTTCTTCTTGGTGGCGATGCTCTCTCCTGCGTATGGGTGTTTATAGCAGCTCCTCTTGTAGGCGGTGTGCTTGCAGCACTTGTTTATAAGTTTCTCGATTCAAAGAAGGCATAAGTAAATACCGCATAAAATTAAAGCAGTCAATCGGAGGCCTAATCCGATTGGCTGTTTTTGTTTGTGCTTTTACGGTTTTTAAGTATATATCCTGTAATAACTGCTTAAAGTGTGACGGTATACCGTATTTCATAAAGGCTTTTGACTTACGGTAAAAAATCAGCTGAACAAGTGAAAATGAGTAAAAACAATAAGCAGAGTCCTTTATTTGGTACTGAGATTACGAAAATTTTCGAACATTTGTGTTGACATGTTCGAAAAATGTGCTATAATCGTAGTTGTAAAGAACAAACGTTCACAAATGTTCGATAGAATTTTTCAGATAAGAAAGGAAGTTTAAATATGTTCTGGTTAAAAACTACTTTTTTGGCACTTGCCCTCGCACTCATCCTTGCAGGTATATGGCACGAGGAAAAACTTATAGCTTTTGAAGAAAGAGTCTGGGATTTTATTGCCGACAGAATCGGTTATATCGCTGCCCGTGTTTATGTAACGTTCAGAAAAAAGAAGGCTGCAAAGCTCCGTGCAGAGCGTAACGCACGTGCAAACGAAATTGCAAAGGCAAGACGCAGCAGACTTCACATTGTCACTGATAACACATCTGTAAAAAACTCAGTCAACAACAAGTATATAGCTTAACATAACAATCTCCTTTTCCCCACCATTCCTGATGCAGGCAGCACAGTCCCGGACTGTGCTGCCTGTTTCCTTTTACTTGACATAAACCGTACATTAGTATATTATTTAAATAATAATGGGTTAAAATTATCATTAATGACTTAGTGAGGGATAAATAATATGACTTTTTCATATAAAACAAAGGGTACCTGTTCACAGTATATCAATGTCAGTGTTGACGGTAAGGTTATAGAGGATGTCAGCTTTATGGGCGGATGTGCAGGTAACCTTAAGGGTATTGCGGCACTTGTAAAGGGTATGAATATCGACGATGCGATTAATAAGCTTTCGGGTATTACCTGCGGCTTCAAGCCTACTTCCTGTCCTGACCAGCTTGCAAGAGCACTCAAGCAATATAAAGAGCAGAATAATCTTTGATTTAAGGAGCGGATAATATGAGCATGAAGCTGATAATTGCAATTGTTCACAGTGACGATGCACAGGCGGTGCTGACAGAAATTTCACGCTCCGGCTACAGTGCTACCAAGCTATCAACCTCGGGCGGGTTTATGCGTGCAGGTAACACGACACTGCTTATCGGTGTTGAAGAGGAGCAGGTAGACGATGTAATTGCTCTCATAGGCAAAAAAGCTCACAGCCATAAGCAGGTTGTGGCTTCTGCCGCAAAGGGCGAAGGTTCGGTTGGTACAATGCCGCTTGAGGTCAAGGTCGGCGGTGCAACCGTTTTTGTCGTTGATGTAGATAAATTTGTAAAACTGTAAGGGTCTGACAATGAACTTTCAAGGTCTTGAAATAAATAAAGATTTGCAGAGTCTGCTCAGCACTGCGGCAGATGCCGACAGGCTGCCCCACGCAATAATTCTTGAGGGCGGTAACGAAAAGGATAGGCTTGAGCTTGCACGTCTTATCAGCCGTACTCACGTTTGCTCGGGTGCAGGTGAAAAGCCGTGCGGTGTATGCCCCGACTGTGTCAAGGCAGGTAAGGGCTTTCATCCCGATATATCCGAGTCACTCGCATCGCAGGACGATACGTCACCGCTTAAGGTTGATGCCGTGCGTGCAATACGCAGTAATGCTTTTGTTTTTCCCAATGAGGCAAAAAGACGGGTGTTTCTGCTGCACAATATGCAGTTTGCAAACGAGCAGGCACAGAATGCACTGCTTAAAATTCTTGAGGAGCCGCCGGAGTATGTCCGCTTTGTGCTCACTCTCCCTAATGCTTCCGTGCTGCTTGAAACAATAATTTCCCGTGCAGCTGTTTACAGCCTCGGTCAGCAGCTGAGTGATTCGCTCAACAAAAAGCACGAGGATGCCTGCGAAAAGGCAAGACTCGTAGCGGCAGCTCTCATTTCTCCCAATGAATTTGATCTGATGAGCGAAACCGGTATATTTGAGCGTGATCAGGAGCTTCTTGTGCTCACTCTCGCACAGCTCAGACTTGTTTTCAGGGATGCTGTTGCACGTAAGCAGAGCCAATCTGCTGTTTTTCTTTCGGGTGCGGTTAACGAAGCTACGGCACTTTCACGTACGTGTACCGTACAGCAGCTTATGAGGCTGCTCGATACAGTGGCAGAGCTTGAGAAAAATGCCTCACAGAATGCAAACAAGACCCTTCTCGTAACACGCTTCTGCAGTATGCTGAGAAGGGCTATAGATAAATAATATATAAAGAAGGTAAAACAATGGCTATAGTAGTTGGTGTCCGCTTTAAAGAGGCGGGCAAGGTATATAATTTCGACCCTATCGGTCTTGACTTTGAGCTTGGCGAAAAGGTAGTTGTAGAAACGGCAAGAGGTATAGAATGCGGTGAGGTTGCGGCTGAGCCTGCCGATGTACCGGAGAGTGAAATCATAAAGCCTCTCAAAAAAATAATCCGCAAAGCTACAAAAGAGGATATAGCAAAGCTTGAAGAAAATAAAAAGAAAGAGGCTGAAGCACTCGAAATCTGCGAGAAGAAGATTGAGAAGCACGGCCTCGGTATGAAGCTCGTTGACGTTGAATATACACTCGACGGCAGTAAGATTTTATTTTACTTTACAGCAGACGGCAGAGTCGATTTCCGTGAGCTTGTAAAAGATCTTGCAGGTGTATTTCATACAAGAATTGAGCTCAGACAAATCGGTGTACGTGACGAAGCAAAGATGCTCGGCGGTCTCAGTATCTGCGGCAGACCTTTCTGCTGCAGCACATATATCGACGACCTT
>JAZSEX010000037.1:0-48410 GCA_045531935.1 Acutalibacteraceae bacterium
TTTTACTTGAAAAAACAAGATAATAAAAGTATAATAAATATGTATAAATCATTTTGATTTGTAGCAATTAAAAACAATTTAAGGAGTGTTAAAAATGAACAAGTTTGTACTTAACGAAACATCTTACCACGGTGCAGGCGCTATTAACGCTATCCCAGACGAAATCAAAGCAAGAGGCTTTAAGAAAGCTTTTGTCGCATCTGACCCTGATCTTATCAAATTCGGCATCACAGCAAAGGTTACTGACCTTCTTGAGAAAGCAGAAATCCCCTACACTGTTTTCTCCGATATCAAGCCCAACCCCACAATTGAAAACGTTCAGAACGGTGTTGCAGCATTCAAGGCAGCAGAAGCAGACTGTATCGTTGCTATCGGCGGCGGTTCATCAATGGACACTGCAAAAGCTATCGGTATAATCATCACAAACCCTGAGTTTGAGGACGTACGTTCTCTTGAGGGTGTTGCTCCCACAAAGAATCCTTGTGCACCTATAATTGCTGTTGCTACAACAGCAGGTACAGCTGCAGAGGTTACAATCAACTACGTTATCACCGACGTAGAAAAGAAGCGCAAGTTTGTTTGTGTTGACGTACACGATATTCCCGTAGTTGCTATTGTTGACCCTGACATGATGGCTTCAATGCCCGCAGGTCTTACTGCTGCAACAGGTATGGATGCTCTTACACACGCGATCGAAGGCTACATCACAAAGGGTGCTTGGGAGCTTTCCGATATGTTCCACATCAAGGCTATCGAAGTTATCGCAAGAAGCCTTCGCGCAGCTGTTAAGAATGAGAAAGACGGTCGTGACGGTATGGCTCTCGGTCAGTACATCGCAGGTATGGGCTTCTCAAACGTAGGCCTCGGTGTTGACCACTCAATGGCACACACACTTTCAGCTTACTACGATATGCCTCACGGCAAGGCTTGCGCTACTCTCCTTCCTGCTGTTATGGCTTTCAACGCACCTGCAACAGGCGAAAAATACCGTGATATTGCAAAAGCTATGGGTGTTGAAGGCGTAGACGCTATGAACCTTGAAGATGCAAGAAACGCTGCTGTTGAAGCTGTACGTCAGCTTGCTGAAGACGTCGGTATAGTCACAAGCCTTAAGGGTGTTGTTAAAGAAGAGGATGTCAAGGCACTTGCAGCTGATGCTTATGCAGACGCTTGCCGTCCCGGTAACCCCCGCGACATCAGCGAAGCAGAAATTGAAGCTCTTTACAGAAGCCTTATGTAATTAAGATTCAATTTCAAAATAATAATCCCCGGATATCATCTTTAACTGTCTGATATCCGGGGATATTTTATATAACAAAAACGGCTTGAATGAATCAAGCCGTTTTCTTAATTAATTAATTATTTATTACTGGTCGCTATGTGCGGAAGGATCTGCTACACTAACTTTACCTTCCATATACTTACGGACAATTTTAAGAGTTGTTGTTTTCGGGAATTCTTCATCACGGACAATAGTTTTATTGACACGTTTGAACGATGCCATTGTCTTATTTAATTCCTTCATATCGCTCTTGATGCGCTCACGTGCATCCGGATAATCAGACTCATTGAGGAATACTTCGGCGATAATCTGTCCATCCTCATCATAAACGAGAACTTCCTGAACATACTCTAAAGACTGTGAAATCTTAACTTCAATTTCTTCAGGAGAAACGTTTTTGCCGTTTGAGAGGACGATAAGATTCTTCTTACGGCCGACCATGAACAGGAAACCATCCTCATCAATTCTGCCATGGTCACCGGTCTTGAGCCACTCACCATCAAACACTGCAGCAGTAGCCTCAGGATCGTTATAGTAACCAACCATAACGTTTGTGCCGCGGACATAGATTTCACCGACACCCTCTTCGTCCGGATTGTTGATTTTAATCTCACAACAATCAAGCGGAACGCCAACACTGCCGGGTTTGGATTTATCAGGACGATTACAGGTAATAGCCGGTGAGCATTCAGTCATACCGTAGCCGTTATAAACTTCAATACCAAAATCGTGCATACCTGCTTCATACTTCGGATCAAGAGCAGCACCGCCACAGATAATCATATCAAGATTTCCGCCGAGGTTATCAAGAATTGTTGCAAAAATCTTACGGCGTCTGTCGATACCGAGCTTCATAAGGAAACGGCTGATTTTGATACCCTTCTTGAGAACATCCTCACGGCCTGTGCTACGTGCTGTACGCCAGATACGCTGATAAATGGTTTCGACAACAAGCGGAACACCGGAGAAGTTATAGGGTTTCTGCTTTTTGAGGTCACTCTGTATTGTTTTAATGCTTTCGCACACATAACCCCACTCAGAGAGAATATAGCAAGCAAAGAGAGCGCTTACCCATGCATAAGTATGGTTAAGAGGAAGGAAGCCAATAGCATGCTTACCGGTAAGAGCACGTGTTGAAGAAGAACAGTTTGACGCAATATTGTAATGAGAAAGCATAACGCCTTTGCTCTTACCCGTTGTGCCTGAAGTGTAAACAATAGAAGCCAGATCATCAGACTTAACTTCACAGTCAACAACATATGTGTCGCCTTCGTCAAATGCTTTGTAACCGATTTCTTTATAATTATCGAACTCATCAATATGAAGATAATGCTTAACAGGAATATCGGGGTTAGTTTTAAATGCCTCTACCATAGGTTCAAACTTATCGGAATAGACAAGAGCATCACAACCGCAACGAATAAGCTGATCTGCTATATCATCGGCAGGAAGCTTACAATCCATCGGTACACTGATATTACCTGTTACAAGAGTTGCATAATAAGCAACCATCCAATCGTAAGAGTTTTCTGCAACGATTGCAATCTTTGCCTGCTCAACAAGTCCAAGGATATGATAATATGTGCCGATACCGCAAATTTCACGCCATGTCTGATTGAAAGTACGGGTCTGCTCTACTTTATTCTTATCCTTAAAAGCAAACTGCTTTTTGTCGCCGCCCATTTCAGTACCCTTAACGATAATTTCTTTAAGAGTCTGATAATCAGGGATATTGGGATTACCTTTATAAACGTTTTTCTTTGCCATAATTCTCCTCCGATAACCTCTGAAAATTCGCTTTTAACATTCAGTTAAGGCGTTTTTTGAAATTTTTAAACAAACTGTTACAAATTTTAACATAAAATATTAATTTTTTCAAGTGTAAGTATTGAAATTTATGTTAAAATATTGTAACATATTATCAGTAATGTGAAGGAGTATTAAAAATGATAGTATTTGTTGTGTGCTTTTTATCCTGGTTCATAGCACAATTAATGAAAGTAATAATCAACTCAATTAAATATGCATCTGCTAAAAGAAAGGGCAAAAGTGTAGAAAAAGTTACTTTGGCAACTTTATTCAAACTTGGCGGTATGCCCAGTTCTCACACAGCAACAGTCATAGCACTTGCAGCAAGCATGGGATTAAAAGCAGGTTGGTTATCAGACGAATTTGCCGTTGCCGGCGTTTTTGCTTTTATTGTTATGTTCGATGCAATCAAAGTTCGTTTACCGATAGAAAAGCTTACCGAAGCATTCAATTTACTTAAAGATAAAGTATATGGCAGAGATACTGAAGACGTCAAAAAGGTTGAAGGTCATACTCTTCCGGAAATTGCCGGTGGTTTCGCAGTAGGTGTTTGCGTAGCTTTATTCATGGACAAAGTCGTCGGAATTTTCGACCCTGATTTTATCAACAATATAGTAAATCTTATTAAATAAAATTTAAAGCTCTCTTGAAAAAATCAAGAGAGCTTTATTTTATACATTCAGCTTATATTGCATATCATAGCCGACAAAACCGATTTCACTGAAATCTTCAAAATTATGTCTGATAATATAATCGATATATGAAACTATCATTTTTGCAGTAAACAGATACCCCGCCGCATTCATATGGCCACCAAGGAAAAATCTTTGTCTGATTTCTTTATCATATACGGGTGCATATTTTCTCAAATCAATAATATACGTATTTGAAAAAACAGAAGCAAAATCGTAGAGCAATTCCGAAATAGCATCAGCACCCTCACATCTTTCATCTCTGCTGTCTCTGGGTTTGGTGACAAGAAAAAATTTTGCATCGGGCTGAATCTCTTTATAACGCTGAATTATTTTTGCGTAATAACCTGCGAACGTATCGGCATTTTTATTGTAATCCTCAACACACACATCGTCGATTGACCCCACAGGCTGTCCGCCGTTTAAAACATCATTGACACCAAGTGCTATTATATATCCCTGAGCAGCCTTATCCGTATCCCAAAAACCTGCAGACTCGGCAAAGCTGTTACAATATTCTTTGGCTGTCATACCGCCGCGTGAAAAATTGTAAACTTTACACCCTGCAAGACGAGCCATAAACTGACCCCATGAATAATCAAACATATCGTGATAAGTCTTATTTCCGTTACTGTCAAGCTGTTCGAATTCACCTGAAGAAAGACTGTCGCCAACACAAGCAATCGTTCGCATAATACCGCAAAAGCCACCGTCAGTTACAAGAATGTCCAGCGGATTTTCATCAGCAAGCTTACCGCACAAATAATCAAGGTTCATAAAAAAGCTCCTTAATATTATAAATTAATATATTTCTGCCGCTTTTCTTAATGCTTCAACAGAAAATGAAGGTATTCTGCCGAGGGCATCAGGTCCGACGTTAAGTAGATAATTGACGCCGAGACTGTTAAGTCTTTTTCTTCGCTCTACAATTTCTTCGGGTGTTATCCAATTCTGATCGTAATATTTGTAGCCCCAAGAACTGTTGAGAGTACCTGCAGTTTCATAAAGACCGTAAGGTGAATATTTAAAACCGTCAAGGCTGTTAGGATCATCATTTTCATTAGGCTTGAATTCAGTCGGATATTCATTATCACCTAAAGAAACATAATCATAGGCTCCGTTACCGATTCGTGAATTTATAAGACAATCGGGCTGATACTGTTTTACAAGTGCATTAAGTTCAAGGCTTTGGTCGGGAGTGATTGTATGAGGTACATCAAACCACATCAGACAAAGATCACCGTATTTAGTCAGCAACTCCTTGACCTGCGGTTTTATTTTTTCTTCAAAGCAAATTGAAAAGTCTTTTTTATCTCTGTTCGGAAAATCCCAGTTGTTATCCCACGAAACACCTGAACAACCTGAAAACTTGTCATATCCGCCGCCGTGCTCGTGATGCCAGTCAAGTTCCTGAGAATAATAAAGGCCGAATTTTAAACCGTATTTATAACAAGCTTCACCAAGCTCAGCAACTACATCTCTGCCAAATGGTGTAGAGTCAACAATATTATAGCAGTCAACCTCTGATTTAAACATTGCAAAGCCGTCGTGATGTTTGGAAGTGAATACAAAATACTGCATTCCGCAATCCTTTGCAAGCTTTATCCACTCATCAGCATTAAAATATATTGGATTGAATATCGAAGCAAGCTTTGAATATTCAGCATTAGGAATAGGCATAAAGCTTTGTATCCACTCAGCGTAATCTCTTACTCGCCTACCCTGCCATTCGCCGCCCAAAGCAGAATAAAGACCCCAATGAGCCATCATACCAAAACCGGCATTTTTAAACCATTCTCTGTTATCCATAACTATTCACTCCGACAATTTTTATTAATTATGACACAAAATAAACACAAGGTCAATAATACATATTAAATGTATTGAATTAATCTTGTATTTCTGTTATTATAGAAAAGAATATAGTAATCAGGAGGCAGAACAATGAACAAAATTTATACTGTTAAGTATAAGTACAATGACAGAGTGATTACATCACACGAAAAAGAAAACGACGTTTATTCACTTGACATTCAGGAAGAAGGCAACAGATACACCGTTACAATCAACCCCAAAAAGAATTTTGAACTGGTTGAGTTTTATGCCGAAATGCCTTACGATTTCAAAAAAGGTGACAGATTCTTCGGCAACGGTTATCAGTCCTGGACAAAGACAAGAGAATATCTCGCAGATGAGATTATGCGCGGAGTTATAAAACTCTCCAACATTTCAGAATATACCAAAGGTATTGCAAGAAAAACCGGTGACGAATGGATGATTAAATACTCCGAAAAGCCCGGCGAATTTCACAGCCATTGCTACACTTATATCCGCAACGGCGAAAGTATGAAGCTCTGGGGTTCACTTACTGAAAAGACCGGCTTTACATACTTCAAGGTAAAGATGAAAGAAAACCGCTTCTATTTCTGCAAAGATCTTGAAGGCAAAAAGGTTACTGAACCACTTCAGGTATTTGACATTGTATACTTTGAAGGAAATTACGAAGAAGTATTTGATAACTACTTCGGTATGTGGGATATGCCCGAAACACGCGGCGGTATGATGAGCGGCTACACCTCCTGGTACAACTACTTCCAGAAAATCGATGAAAATATTATTCTTCGTGATCTCGACGGTCTTAATCCGTATCAGGATCAGGTTTCAATCTATCAGATTGATGACGGTTACGAAACATATATCGGCGACTGGCTTGACGATAACCCGTCAAAGTTCCCCCACGGTATGAAATATATTGCCGATAAGATACACGACAAGGGTTACAAGGCAGGTATATGGCTTGCACCTTTCAACTGCCAGAAGATTTCAAGAATGGCAAAAGAACACCCTGACTGGCTTATTAAAGATACAAACGGAAAGCCGATGATAGGCTGTATTGCATGGGGCGGTGCTTATACATTTGATATTTATAATGAAGAAGTAAGAGAATACCTCAGAAAAGTTTTTAACGTAGTTCTCAATGAGTGGGGCTATGATATGGTTAAGCTTGACTTCCTCTACAGCCAGTGTATCAAGCCCAGACACGGCAAGAGCCGCGGCGAAATTATGTGTGATGCGATGGCTTTCCTTCGCGAATGTGTCGGTGACAAACTTATTCTCGGCTGCGGTGTTCCGATTGGTGCTGCAATCGGTGTTGTTGATGCGTGTCGAATCAGCTGTGACGTTGACCTTACATACAAAGGAAAGTTCTACAGCCGTATTCAGGTTGCAAACGAAATGCTCAATGCAAGAAGTGCAATCAACAACTCTATTTTCCGCCGCCATATGAACGGTCGAGTCTGGATGAATGACCCTGACGTATTCTTCCTCAGAAAAGATAACCTCAAGTTTACTGACGAACAGAAATATCTGCTTGGTCGAATCAACAACCTTTGCGGTAACGTTCTTTTCGTATCCGATAACGCAGGCGATTACGATGCAAATGCTCAGAAACTTCTCAGAGTACTGTTTGAAAAAACAGACGAAAAAATTATCTCTGCAGAATATACCGACACTGATATAATCAAGGTTGTTACGGACAGAGAAACATTCACCTTCAACCTTGCAAAGGGTGAATTCATCGGTAATGATAATTGGAAGAAATATTTTAACTGATTAAATATCAAAAAGCTCCTGCAATGATTTTGCAGGAGCTTTTTTTCACAAAACAAAACATCCGCAGAAATCAATCTGCGGATGTTTTAATTTAAAGCAATTATTTATTCTTACGGGATTCGATTTCAGCAACCATTTCGCGCTGACGCTTTTCTGTGATTGTGTAGAAGAACATAGGAACTGCACAGGCAAACATACTGATAACACCCGAAAGAATAAGCACATTCCAGAGTGCACCCTCATTTGCAACAGTACCTGTAGCAGTATCGATACCTGCAATGCTTACGGACATAACACCAATAAATGCACCGACAGCCATACCAATCTTATTAATAAGTGTCTGCATTGCAAAACAGATGCCTTCGCCTCTCTCGCCTGTTTTCCACTCAAGATAATCAACTGTATCACCAATCATAGCGTAAGTGATAATATTGTTGACACCCTGGGGAATACCGAGAAGAACAAGACCTACTGCACAGACAATAATCTTCCAGGGAGCATCGTAGCCTACAAAATACATAACAGCCATTACAACACCGCCGAAGAGATGTACAACGATATATGACCATTTCTTTGTAAACTTCTTTGACATCCACGGAACAAGAACAGAAGCAACAAGTCCGCCCGGAACAACAAGAAGAGTAATGATACCGTAAAGTCCTTCATTCTGAAGAACATATTTTGCAAAATAGAGACCGCCTGTGTAAGAATATACCATTCTTGCACCGCCGAGAATACCGGAAAGAACGATAAGAAGAAGCTCTTTATTCTTGAAAAGGAGCTTGATATTATGACCGAATGAAGGAGCATCACCCTCAGCTGTGAAACGCTCTTTTGTGTTCTTGAAGCCATAGAAGAACATCGGCATTGCAACAACAACAAACACAACTGCACAGATGAAATAAGTCCACTTAAGAGTATTGGCATTCTGCTCGACACAGTTTTTCATAACTGTACCGACAAAAACTTTTGCGCCTTCAGCATCAACATTGTAATCAGCCATAATCTGAGCAATGTGCTCAGCACTGTCTGTATACTTATAGTTAGCTGTAACAGCACCGGTTACAATCGGAACACCAACTGTAACAAGACCTGCGCCGACAGTACAAGCCATACGAGCTACTGTGAGGATGTTGCCTCTGACTGTTGTGTCATTTGTAAGGCAGGTTGAAAGACCCCAGTAAGGAACGTCAGCTACAGTATAAACAACTGACCAGATGATGTAGATAACCGAAATAATAGCAAATGTTGCCATTGACTTTGCAGTAAAGACTGGAAGGAAACAAAGAATAGTTGTTATACCGATAGGTATGGCCATCCACTTGAGATAAGGACGGCATTTACCCCATTTTGTACGGGTTTTATCGACAACACTACCCATAATCGGGTCGTTAAACGCATCGAAAATACGAGTTGCAAGCATAAGAATTGCAACTGCAATAGCACCGGGAAGAGTACCTACCATAACTCCGTCTGCACCGAAAAGAAGAGCATCGGTCATAAAGACAGTGATATAAGAACCAATAATTGTGCAGATAAAGTTCTGACCAATACCTGTTACGCTGTATGCAATAGCTTCCTTCGGCTGAACACCCTTACCGGGAGTTGTACCGAAAAGCTTATGCAAAAATGACTGTTTTTCCATAGCGACCTCCAAAGTTAATTATTCAATTAATTATAACATAACTTCACAATTTTACAATAGAAAAAAGAAAATTCAATATATTTCGTCAAGAATCTCGATAACGTGCGAAACCGCACCGTCGTCGTTTGAACGCACTACCCTACCGGCTACTGCCAGAGCCTCTTTACTGCCGTTGCACGGTACAAAACCGCATTCTGCGGCGACAAGCATTTCAATATCGTTAAAACCGTCACCGACAGCATAAGTACGGTTGTGAGGTATGCCGAGACTGTCTGCAAGTTTCAGAAGTCCCGTACCTTTATCGACACCCTGACCCATAATCTCAATATATCTGCCGGTCGTAGGCAAATAGCGTACCTCGGGATGTTTATTTTTAATAAACTCCTGAATTTCAAGCGACTGATTTTCCGAAAAAATCATAACCTTCTGCCACGGTGCTTCTGCCTGAGAAGGATCGTCAACCTCAGAAAAAGAGATATTCTGAGAAGTAAAATGGCGGGATGATGTATCGCAATTATTTATTACGAACGAATTGAAAAGAGAATACATCTCTATTGAAGCGCAAGGGAAGGCTTTATGTAAATCACGCAACGCATCAAATATTTCCTCACCTACACTATTGAGAAAGCTGATACCATCTTTTTCATAATCATACGCCAATGCACCGTTTGCAAGAAGCACCGGTGCATTGATATAAGATTTGTCGTATGCGTGAAATCCCTGATAGCTTCTGCCTGTAGAAACGGTAAACCTGCCACCATTTGCAATAAAATATGCTATTTTTTCACGGACTTGCCGAGTGATTATGCCTTCGCTATTATAAAGAGTTCCGTCATAATCACTGGCAATCAAAACATTTTTAAACTTCATTTTATTCAGCAGAATCTTCGGTTATCGGAAGGATTGAGAAGCGGAATTTGAGACCGTTCTTTGCGCTGAAGCGATAAGGCTTGAGAGCATCCTCACCGCAGCTTGCAGTACCGGCACCGCGGATATAACCGTCGATAGAAATTACGGTTGTACCCTCATCATGAAGGTCCTCCTGATGCTTCGCAGCATTGAGAAGCTTCTGAGTATAATGATGAGCACTGAAGCTGAAATTACCCTTGCTGTTACAGAAAAGAATACCGTTACCCTTTTCATCGGTAATCTTCATCCAACGTGTCTCGCCTCTGTTGCCGTTATCCTGCGGATAAATATAAGGCTCGTGCATTTCGTCAACGGTAGTTGTATAAATGCCAACTCTTGACTGTGCCTTGAAATCGGGAAGATTCTCATACTCGCCAAGACCGAAATACTCAATATTTTCAAACTCGTGAGGCATTTCAAGCATAACACCGAATCTTGCAAGGTCATCCTCGACAAAGAATCTGCAAGGTTCAATTTCTGCCTTAACCTTGATTGTACCGTTACCCTTGATTGTATACTCAATCTCAACCTCAAACAGCTTTTTATTGCCGTTCATAAGCATAAACGTTGTTTCAACCTCAGCCTCATTATACTCAAGGCTGTATTTAACATCCTGAAGCTTACAAACGTACTTATCATAGCCGTTGGAAAGCCATTTCTTACCAATAACAGGTGCATCGTTATCAGTCATAGCACGGAAAATGTTGGGCATAAACGTTCTGGGGCCGACAGGTGAAGAATTGAACAGCTTTTTGCCGTTAAACTCATAATTAATAAAGTCACCTGTTTCAAAATCAAACTCTGCTTTACCGTTGCTGAACTGTACAACAAGCTTTGTACCTTCGTCGCTGACAGAAATATCGGTGCAGTTTTTACGCATAAACTTAGTATAAACCTCGTTAAGTGCAATCTGCTCGCCTGCTATTTTCTCATCATCAACATAGTAATCAAAATTAATATGGTATTCATAGTCCTGATTGATTTTAGGAAGATCAAGACGGAATACACGTTCAGCCTTAGGTGCAATATCAGGATTAAGCTCGCCGCCCTTAATAACAACACCGTTTTTGAGGACAGTCCACTTGATTGTGATATAACCGGATGATCTGAAGCGGTTGGTATTGAGGAAAGCAAAGCTGTTAGCTCTGGTATGTCTTGCACGGAGAGGACGGTATACATTACGCATCTGAAGAGCACCTGTGTGGGGTGTACGGTCGGGATAAACAAGACCGTCTACACAGAAGTTATTGTCGTGCTTTCTTTCGCCGTGATCACCGCCGTATGTGTACTTATACGGACCGTCTTCGTGATATACAGCGTGGTCAGCCCATTCCCAGATACAACCACCCATAAGGTTGTCGTTAGCGTAGAAAATCTTCCAATAATCTTCGAGTGCACCGGGACCGACACCCATAGCATGGCTGTATTCGCAAAGGAAGAAAGGCTTCTGACGGTAAAGTTTACCACGTGTGCCGTCAGCTACTTTCTGTACATCCGAATGGAATGTATACATCTCAGATACAACATCATAGCCGAGTCTGGGTGAACGTGAGGCACCTTCATAATGAACAGGAATTTCAGGTGCAACCTTATGAAGAACATCATAACAAGCGTCGTGACACTTGATGCCGCCTGCTTCATTACCAAGTGACCACATAGAAATACAAGGATGATTTCTGTCACGGTAATACATTCTCATAACACGGTCAATATATCTGGGTGCCCACTTAAGATCATTACTTATAAGGTTAATCTTATTGTGAGGAGGACAACCGCAACCGTGAGTTTCAATATCAGCCTCGTCTACTACATAAAAGCCCATATGATCAGCAAGCATAAGCAGATGCGGATCGGGCGGATAGTGAGAAGTACGGATAGCGTTGACATTAAATTTCTTCATCATTTCGAGGTCTTTTTTAATATCCTCAAAAGTCATAACGTAACCCGTTTTGGGATTGGTATCGTGGTGATTAACACCCTTGAACTTAATCTTTTCACCGTTAAAATAATAAATATTCTTATTAATTTTAACATTTTTAAAGCCGATATATGAACGGACAAACTGGACAGCTTCTCCGTTCTTTTTAAGGGTGATATAAGCAGTATAAAGAGTCGGGATTTCAGCATTCCATTCAGTTACACTCAGATTCTTGAACGTCATCGGAACATTTGCTGCCGCCTCAGCACTGAAAAGTGTATTTCCCTGAGTATCTACAGCATAAATCTCAACAGTATAATCGTCAACGTCACCTGCAACAGCTACATCGGCACTTACGGTATAACCATCACCGTCTTTACTTGTTTTAAGAAAATAATCATTAATATAAGTTTTCGGAAGCTCATAAAGAAGAACATCACGGAAAATGCCATTCTCACGGAACATATCCTGACATTCAAGAAAAGTACCGTTGCTCCATTTATGAATAACTGCTATAAGCTCGTTTTCGCCCTTCTTTACAAAAGAAGAAATATCAAACTCTGCAGTATTATGAGCACCTTCGCTGTAACCTACAAATTCACCGTTAATATAAAGATCAATACAAGGAATTACGCCAAGGAAATTGATAAGATAGACCTTTTCAGTATCTTCTACATCAAAGATTTTACGGTAAATACCTGCCGACATATCATCAGGAAGCATCGGAGGCTTTGTTTCAATTTCATAAGGACAGTTGAGATAAACAGGCGGCTCATAGCCTGTTCTCTGCCAGGTTGAAGGTACATTAACCTTATCAAAATCAACCTTGGAAGAATCAAAATCATAAGGTACATCTGCAAGATGAGCAAAATATTTGAATTCCCATTCGCCTGAAAGCACTCTTACAAGATCACTTGAATAACGCTCTGCAGAAATATCTGCAGATTCAAGCTTTGCTTTATCAGTGTAAGGAATAAAATATGCTCTTCCCTCACGCTTGCCAAGCTCCATAACATCAAAATCACGGTAATTGGTTTTGTTTAAAGTGTACTTCATATAATTCACCTCACAAAAAATAAGGATGTTGCTTAACAACACCCTTATTTTAACATATCAGACTATCAATATCAACCTGTTTTTATATCGATTTTGTGAATTTTAAGTAAAAACAGCCCATTTTTGACAAGTCGCCCTACCCGATTATGCTTTTTCGCGGATTTTCTTCCTTATATAACGGAATACTACATAAGCAACACAAACAACAGCAAAAATTATTATATAAATAAGATATCTTGTACCTTCCGGTGTAAGATCCGATGCGGAATCAGAACCTCCCAATGAACCGTCAGCAAAGAAGAAATCATAATTACTTCCGCCTTCATCAACGTTATAATTCTTTACATCATCCCAAAGAGAACTCATCAGCTCAAGAGTATCGGGTGAAAGATTGAGGTAGCTCTGTGTTTTGAACTTACCGTCTTCAGGATAAAGAATCTCGTTGCCGTAAAATGAATACTCAGGATTTGTATAAACTCCGCTGTGAGGACTTGCATAACAAATATATTCTGCATTTGCCAGAGCTACATCAGGCTCAAGAAGGAAGTTGATATAAAGCTCAGCTGCCAGTTTGTTTTTTGCACCTTTAAGAATACAAACCGCATCAACAAAGTAATTGGTGCCCTCTTTGGGATATACGAATTCAAGATCCGGATTATTCTCCTTCATAGTAAGGAAATCACCCGCATAGTATGCACCGAGTGCTGCTTCGCCTGACTCCATTTTAAGGAAAATCTCATCATTGACATATACGGGAGAAATCTGCTTTTGTTCCTTAAGAAGCTCAGCAGCAAGCTTCCATGACATTACTGACTCTGTATTATAATCCATACCGAGAAGGCTCTGAGCAATACCGAACGCATCACGAGGATTGTTGAACATCAGAATCTGACCCTTATACTGTTTATCCCAGAGTGCAGACCAGCTGTCAGGAGTACCGTCTATCATAGCTGAATTATAAATAAGGCCAACCATACCTACTGTATAAGGTACGGAATATTCATTTTGGGGGTCATAAGAAGGATTGCGATACTTCTCGGGAATATACTTTTCAAAATTAGGTATATTAGAATAATCAAGCTTTTCAAGCATTCCTTCAACAATCATTCGCTGAATCATATATTCTGACGGAATAACAACGTCGTAAGAAACACCGCCACTCTTGATTTTAGAATACATAGCTTCATTATTATCAAAGGTATCGTATACAACCTTTATGCCGTATTTATCTTCAAAAGCTTTATTGACATCGAGCGTGCCGTCAGCACCGTCTGAAATATACTCACCCCAGTTATACACATAAAGCGTTGTACCTCTGAGTGCTTCTATTTCATCAGTTGTTGCTGCATTTACACAGAAAACAGAAAAAGCAACAATCAGCAACGCAATAAAGGTTGCCAGGATTTTTTTCAAAACAATTCCCCCTTACAAAGGATTCATTTCTTTTTCTTGCTTTTATCTTCACTTTTAGCCTGAGCAATATTATAGAGGATAAGAAGAACAAGAATGCTCACAAAAACGAGAGCAGAAAGAGCGTACATATCCGGCTTTACTCGACGTTTTGTCATAGAGAATATCGCAATCGGAAGAGTCTGGAAGCCGGGTCCGCTTGTAAAATAACTGATAATGAAATCATCAAGAGAAAGTGTAAAAGCCATAATCATACCGGTAAGGATACCGGGCATAATCGACGGCAGTACAACTTTAAAGAATGCCGCAACAGGCTTACAGCCAAGATCCTGTGCAGCTTCAGCAAGATTGCGGTCTGTCTGCCTGAGCTTCGGCAACACATTAAGTATTACATAAGGCAGACTGAAAGTCACGTGAGCAATAAGCAGTGTGCCAAAACCGAGAACCGATTCGGAATTAACAAGTCTGCCGACAAAGACGAACAGAAGCATCATCGAGATACCGGTTACGATCTCAGGATTCATCATTGGTATATTCGTTACCGCCATAACGCCCGAACGAACAGGACCTTTTTTAAAGCGGTCGATACCGACTGCAGACGCTGTACCGAGAACGGTTGCAATCAAAGATGAACAGACCGCAAGTACAACGGTATTTGACAGAGCTTTAAGCGTTGCTTCATCCTCTAAAATAGATTTATACCACTGAAGCGAAAAACCTGAAAATACACTTGTGCTGCTTGTAGAATTGAACGAGAAAAGAATAAGAATAAAAATCGGTGCATAAAGAAACGCAAAAACGAGGAAAATATATATCTTTGATGCTATTTTCATATCGCCATCTCCTCATCACCCGTAAAGCGGTTCATAACCGCCATACATATAAGGATAAGTATCATAAGAACGAAGGAGATTGATGCACCGAGGTTGTAATTATATGATTGCTGGAACTGACGTTCAATAACATCACCTATAAGGTCAAACGAACCGCCGCCAAGCTTTTGTGAAATATAAAAAGTACTGACTGACGGGACGAAAACCATTGTTATACCCGAAACAACACCGGGCATACTCATAGGAATAATGCAACGGCGAACGCAGGTAAGACGGTTACCGCCCAAATCCTGACAAGCCTCAATCATACTATGATCAAGCTTTGCCATTACCGAATAAATAGGTGTTATCATAAACGGCAGAAAATTATATACCATACCGAGAATAACAGCGCCTTCGGTATTGATCATATGAACAGGGTCAATACCGAGCTTCATTAAGAATGAGTTAATAATACCTGTATCCTGAAGCAAAGCCATCCAGGAATAGGTACGGATAAGAAAGCTCATCCACATAGGAAGCATAACAAGAAGTACAAGCGTACGCTGAACTTTTTCGGTCTTCTGAGATATAAAATAGGCAAGAGGAAAGGCAATTATCAGACAGATTACCGTTGCAACTATACCAAACCAGACAGAACGCAAAAAAGTAGTTGTGTACTTACTGAGTTCAAAAATATTCTCAAGAGTAAAAGCACCGCTTGAATCCGTAAAAGCATAATATGCAACAAAAATCAACGGAGCAATAATAAAAAGAGCTGACCAGACAATATACGGAGAAGCAACAAGCTTTGCTTTTAATGAACGGCTGCTCATTCCTCCTCCACCTCCTCGGGATCGGAAAGTTCGTCAAACTCTTCGCTGAACGAACTGTAGTCACCGTAGAGACCGGAATAAGCACTCTTCTTCATAATATGAATAGCATCAGGCTCAATAAACAAACCGATACGCTTACCTACCTCATGATAATCGGTAGACTGAATCATCCATTTGAAGCCGCCGATATCGACAATTGTTTCAAAGTGAACACCCTTGAACGTAACGGATGTAACCTCACCTTTAACCATACCTTTTTCTTCCTCGACAACATCAACGTCCTCGGGACGTACAACCACGTCGATTGCCTCGTTTTTGGCAAAGCCTTTGTCAAGACACTCAAAACGGTGACCTGAAAACTCAACAAGACAGTCATCAAGCATAATACCGTCAAGAATATTACTCTCACCAATGAAATCGGCAACAAAAGCATTTTTAGGCTCATTATATATATCAAGCGGTGTACCGATCTGCTGAATAACGCCGCTATCCATAACAACGATTGTATCAGACATTGAAAGAGCTTCTTCCTGGTCGTGTGTAACGTAAATAAAGGTGATACCAAGACGCTGCTGAATGTTCTTAAGTTCATTCTGCATATCCTTACGAAGCTTAAGGTCAAGAGCACCAAGGGGCTCGTCAAGCAAAAGAACACGGGGCTTTACCGCAAGAGCACGTGCGATTGCAACACGCTGCTGCTGACCGCCTGAAAGTGACTGAATATTACGCTTTTCAAAGCCGCGGAGATTGACAAGAGCAAGCATATCGGTAACAGTCTGCTTAATTTCCTTATTGCTTACTTTCTTAAGTCTTAAACCGAAAGCAATATTTTCGTAGACATTAAGATGAGGAAAAAGAGCATAACGCTGAAAAATGGTGTTAACCTGCCTTTTATGAGGCGGAACATCATTTATACGTTTATTATCAAATATAACATCACCGCCGTCAGGCTCAATAAAACCTGCAATAACACGAAGCGTGGTCGTTTTACCGCAACCTGAAGGACCAAGAAAAGTAATAAACTCTTTATCTCTTATATAAAGATTAAGGTCCTTGAGAATAGGTTCGCCGTCAAAAGAAACGGAAATGTTTTTAAGGTCGATAATTATATTATTTTCCAATTATGCAACCCCTCTCTTTTATATATATTATAACGATTACAAATATAGAGCTAAAAACGCTAAATGTCAACAATTTTTTTAATATTTTTAACATTTTTTCAGCGTAATCAAGATATATTTTTCAGAATACTCTCAATAGCTCTCAAATGCTCGTTTTTTCTCACGAATGCTCAATTTTTATCAAAATAAAAAAATCCGGCTTACACCTCAAGGATGCAGCCGGATATAAATTTTACTCAGCGGACTCTTCCGCCCTTCATTTTTATAAGCTCACGATAGCTGATAAGTTCAACTCCGTGCTCTTTAAGATACTCATGAACATAAGGATCTTTCATAAGCTGATACTCCCAGACTCTGTCCTGCCATCTTGAAGTGATGCCCTTGAGCTCATCAGTCTCAACAGAGGGATGAACAAAAGTCTCGGTTACACCGTCTTCAGGGATATCTGTCCATATTTTAAGAATAGTATCTCTGTAAACCTCATAGCTGACGCGCATATCGTCGTTCCAATCGGGGAAGAGAAGATAATCGGGAATAACTACGTTGTACTTTTTGCCCCACCTTTTAGAGAGAAGGGTAATAGCTGCATACAGGAAATAAGGTGTACCGTTAGGACAAATGCGTTTGTCGTGTTTTGTGTAAAGACGATAAGCGTATCCGTACTCACCGCAAACACGCAATGTCATCTTAGCGAGACCAAGACGACCTGTATAGTGGCCGTAAAGCGAACCCATATGGTTATCTGTATGGGAGGGCTTCATACCCATTTTGTGAGCAAGGTCAATCTGTGCACGTATTTCTCTTTCAAGATCTTCATAAGAAGCATTTTTCTCGACCTGGTCACTCTCGTGCCACATAAAGCCCTCTTCATCAACAAGAGTTTTACCGTCTGTAAGAGGTTTCCAACGGTATTTGCCCCATTCACTTGTCATAGTAAGGTGAACACCTATTGCATATTCAGGATGAGCAATTGAAAAATTAACAGCATCGGCTGCCGTCGGGCAAGGCATCATAATAGTAGCTGATTTAAGCCAACCGCCCTCAAAAAGCTCATTAACCGCCGTATTCGCAGCGTTACACATTCCGTAATCATCTGCATTAACAATCAGATATTTAGCCATAAAAATTCCCTTTCATTTTTACAAAAGATTCCATATATATCATAACACAAATATAAAAATATTCAACCATCAAAATGAATAAACGGTATACACTTATTTTGTAATTTGTGCCAAAAGTTAATGTAACAATAAGATTATAAGCCAATTAATATTTGAACCAACACTTGAAAAAGAAAAATAATTATAGTATAATTGCAACAAATATGCATCAAGGTGGTGTTTTTTGCTGAAGAAAGTTTTAATTCCGATGCTTATTTTGTTTGCCTTTTTGTTGACTTCGTGCTCATCAGACAACAGCCTGATTGACCGCCTGACGCCGACAACTACTGCAATCCCCACAGTAACAATAACATTCCGTGAAGGATTAACCACTGAGGAATGTGCAAAGCTTCTTGAAGAAAACGGTGTATGCAGTGCGAAAGATTTTATAAATGCAGCAAACACCCCTGCTACAAGATACGATTTCATTACCGAAATCCCAAATCCCCAGGACAGGCCTTTTGTTCTTGAAGGATACATATTTCCCGATACTTATGAATTTTATTATGATATGGATGCTCAGTCTGTACTTAATAAATTTCTGGATAATTACGAAAGAAAGATTACCGACGAATATAAAACACGTGCTGAAGAATTAGGCTACACAATGGATGAGGTGCTCCGTATTGCATCAATAATACAGGAAGAAGCTACTGACCCCGAAATGAAAAAAGTCTCTTCAGTACTCCACAACCGACTCAATTCATCATACGGTAAGCTCGAATGTGACGTAACGATATTTTATCTGAATAAACATGTTGCACCGTACGTTGAAGACGTTTCGGTGTACACTGAGCTTTACAACGTGTATAAACGTAAAGGATTACCTGCGGGCCCGATAACAAACGTTGGAATTGCGGCAATCGAAGCAGCCCTCTACCCTGCCGATACAGATTATTACTTCTTTCTAACTGACTCGGATATGAATTTTCATTACGCAGTAACATGGAAAGAGCACTCTGTAAACGTTGACAAGTATTATAAAAAGTAATCAATGCCGAAAGGCATTTAAATACCGAAAGGAGAAAAACCAATGAAAAAACTCGTAGCACTTCTTCTTGCCGTTGCAATGCTCCTTAGCTTTGCAGCATGTGGCGAGAAAACACCCGAAACAGAAACAACAACCGTACCTGAAGAGGTAACCGATGCAATCGATGAAGCAGTCGATGCAACAACCGCTGACGGCACAGTTACAGAGCCTGTTTCTGTAGACGGTACAACAGATCCCAACGCAACAACAGACCCCAACGCAACAACTCTTCCCGGTGAAACAACTACTGCAGCTGAACCCGCAGAAGCTCCCACAGCTACAGCTGACATCATTGCTTACTACAACAACGCAGTAAACAAAGCTGTCGCAGCTAAGGTTGGTTTCAACAAGCTTCGCTATGTTGATAACGAGAAGCTTAACGCAGGTATTCTTCTCAAAACATTCGGCGACGTTATGTACAAGTTCATGGGCATCGGTGCTGAAAACAAATACACAATGGACGTTACTAAAGGCAAGTGGGAAGCTGACCTTCCTCACCAGTACCTTCGCAAGAGCACTCTTTCTGCAGCTGACGTAACAGGTGCTACATGCACTGTAAACGGCACACAGTACACAATCGTTCTTAACGTTAAGGGCGGTTCAAGCTATGCAGACAAGAACTCCAAGTCAAACAACTCACCCATCGACAAGTGCGGTATCTGTGTCGGCGACGGTGATAAGAGCTATTTCGACCACAAGACTGCTATTGTTATCTATGATGCAATCGATGATATCCTTGGCGGTGCAAAGGTAAGCGAGAGCTACAAGAACGCAAAGGTTAAGGCAGTTATCGATTCAACAACAGGTAACCTTGTAAGCCTTACAGTTGAATATGATATCAACGTTGTCATCGATGTAGCCGGTGGCGGTAACGCAACAGGTTCAGCTCACGTCTTCTACAAGAACTTCAAGTATTAATCAGTTCACAACATAATTTATGCCCCGGATGTTTAAAACATCCGGGGCATATTTTTTACACTTATCAATCTCTTCTTAAAGCTTCAATGGGAAGCATTTTTGCAGCCCTGCGTGCAGGATAAATTCCGAAGAAAATACCTATTGCACTTGAGAATCCGACAGCAAGAAGAATAGTAGAAAACTGAATTGAGATAGGAACATCAACATACGCTGCTACACCCAATGCACCGGCAACACCTAGTACCAAGCCTATAAATCCGCCTATACAGCATAGTATAACCGATTCTGTAAGGAACTGAAGCATAATGGTAGAAGTCTTTGCACCGAGTGCCTTACGTATACCTATTTCACGAGTACGTTCGGTAACAGAAACCAGCATTATATTCATAACACCGATACCGCCGACAACAAGTGAGATAGCACCAACTGCAGCAATAAACGCAGTGAAAACATTTATAACGGTATTGATAAGTTCGATATAGGTAGCCATATTGCTGACCTTATATACTTCCCGACCTGAATTAGAATGCCTTGCTTCAAGAACATTTACGGCTGAAGCACCCGCACTATCAAGAAAGCGGTCATCGTCAGCAGTAAGATATACCATCTGATACTTACCGTTCTGAGCAAAAAACTCATTATAAGTAGTTGACGGCATCATAACACTTACCATTGTACCCATAGCGCTTGATGACTCCATCATAGTGGCAATAGATTCAGTATCCATTTCCATCATAGAAGTACTGTCACCAACACCTATAATTTTAAAAGCAACAGTATTACCGTTGTAGGTAATATTCAGTTTTTCGCCGACACAGTTTTCGTAACCAAACAGCGAAAACGCACTGAGATTATCAATACAGACAACGTATCTGCTGGCTTCATAATCAGACTCATTATAAAATCTGCCGTAAAGCATTTTTGAAGCCATAATGTGCTGTAAATCCGTAGTACCTGCCATTATCATACCGGTACCTTTTTGAGAATCACTTTCGCACATAGCCATATTAAACGCCATAGGTGAAACAACGCCGACACTTTCAAGCCGTTTAATTGCTTCAATATCTGCATCGGTTATATAGTCGTTAGTTGTAGCAACGTCATTTGCGACGGTAATACTGACCATATTTGAGCCCATTGACTCAATCATACCGACAATATAATCACGTCCGCCGTTACCGACGGTAACAATAGCAATAACTGATGCAACACCGATAATAATACCTAGCATCGTGAGCAATGATCGGGTTAAATTTGTCCGTATACTGAAAACAGCTATACGGATATTTTCTATTATATTCATAGATGCACGCACCTCACATCAGACAGCGGCATCAGACGAATATGTCACTGCAACCTTTTTGCCGTTTTCGGCAATATCCTTAAGAGCTGTAGCAGGATTCTGCACTATTTTATCACCTTCAGCACAGCCTGAAACAACCTCATAATGAGTATCTGTTGCAAGACCAAGCTCGACGGCAACACGGGTAACGGTTTCGTTATCGGCATTAAGTTTATAGATATAAGTGCCTGTGGCATCAGTCTCGACAGCCTCTATCGGAATGGTTATTGCATCTTCAACAACGTCAAGCTCAATGTCAATATCGACGTCAATGCCGATGATTATGCTTTCATCGGGATTCTTGATAAGAACGCGTGCAGGAATTGAGTTTGAGCCGTTGGTTGTTGAGCCCGACATACCGCCAAGCATTGAGCCAATATCAAGACCTGAGCCGTTAGAAGCAACAGGGCTGATATAGATAACCTCACCTTCGAGCTCGTGACCGAGAGAGGTGATTTTTGCCTTCTGGCCAACTTTAACATCAAGTATATCGTACTTGCCAAGAGAGAATGAAGCAGTAAAGCTATCATAATACTCAACGGCAATACCGATATTTTTTGCAGAAGAAGGTGATGAAAACGCTGAAAGAAGAGAACCTAAATCAGGACTTCCGCCACCCGAAAGCAAGCCCATAATTGAATTCAAATCGGGAGAGGATGAATTTTGAACAGCCGTGAAAGCTTCACCTGCTCTGATATTGATTTCACTGACTACACCGTCACCGTCAGCATACCAACCTTTTGCAAGCTTTTCAACAGAAAGCTTTGTTGCATCAAGAGAAGCCTTTGCAGAATCAACAAGTGATTTATACGTACTTTCAAGAACGTTCTGCGACTGGGTTTCAAGCAAGGTTTTCTGAGCCTTGAGTGTCATAAGGCTCATCTGTGCACTCATAAGCTGTGCTTCTGCGGAAGAAGCACCAAGCATTGAAGAAATATCAAAAGAAGAACCGGAATTAAGATTGTTTATGATATCTGAAATTGTTGTACGATCAGCACCGCGATTTGCAAGGCGTACAAAAAAGTCATAAAGTTCATCAACTGTATAGGAGTTGCCAAGCAATTTTGCAAGGCGCTCAAAATCAATGTTCTTAACCCATTCAGGTGCTTTTTCAGGCTGAGGCTCGGAGCCGGCATCGCCTTTGGATTTTTCGGCTTCAGCCGTCAGTCTTTCAATTTCCTTTTCAGCTTCGGCAATCTGTGCTTCAATCAGCGGCAATTTAACAGAAGCTTCTTTTGCGGTACTGACAGAATTCTGATAATTGATTTTTGCGGTGTCGTACGCAGACTGCTTCTGTGCAACAATACCATTGAGAGAAGAAGGCTCAAAAGTAGCAAGAAGCTGACCTTTTTCAACCTTATCGCCAAGCTTTACAAACACCTCTTTGACAACAACGCCGTCAAAAATTTCATATTCTCCCCTGTTAAGTGACTCAACAGTGCCCTGGGTAGACAGAGTCTGTGTAACCGTTGATGTACCGACATCCATAATTACAGCCTGGAACTTTTCACCTTCGGTTTTCTGTTTTACAAACACAACACCGCTGACTGCAACTGCAATAACCAATACAACAGCAACAATAATTTTAATCAGCTTCTTTTTGTCCTTCACAGCTGATTCCTCCCTTTTTTGTGTGTAGTAAATTATTTCAAAGCATCAAGTGCTCTTTTACCGATATCTGTACGCTTATGTGCACCGTCAAAGAAAATTTTATCAATAGCGGAATAAGCCTTTGCAAGAGCTTCAGGCAGAGTTTCAGCCCTTGCCGTAACACCAAGCACACGGCCACCATTTGTAAGGAACTTACCATCAGAAAGCTTTGTACCTGCGTGATAAACGGTTGCACCTTCAACTGCACCGTTTTCATCAAGTCCATTTATCTCAATACCCTTAGCATATGAACCTGGATAACCGCCCGAAGCCATAATTACGCATGCACAGGAATCATCAGAAAATACAACGTTGATCTGATCAAGTGTTTCATCAGCAACCGCCTCAACAACATCGACAAGCGGAGTTTCAAGAAGAGGCAGAACAACCTGAGTCTCAGGATCGCCGAAGCGTGAATTATATTCAATAACCTTGGGACCATCCGGTGTAATCATAAGACCAAAGTAAAGACAGCCTTTGAAAGGACAGCCTTCACTGCACATAGCCTTTACAGTAGGCATAAAGATAGTGTCCATACATTCCTGAGCAATCTCTTTAGTGTAATAGGGATTGGGAGCAACTGTACCCATACCGCCTGTATTAAGACCCTTATCACCGTCAAGAGCACGCTTATGGTCCATTGAAGAAACCATAGGAGCAAGAGTTTTACCGTCAGTAAATGCAAGCACGGAAACCTCGGGACCTGTAAGGAACTCTTCAACAACGATGTTATTACCGGAAGCACCGAAAACCTTATCTTCCATTATAGACTTAACTGCATCCTTTGCTGCATCAAAATCTTCAGCAATTATAACACCCTTACCGAGAGCAAGACCATCAGCCTTGATAACAACAGGGAATTTACCACAGGACTCAATATAATCGATAGCAGACTGAGAATCGGAGAATACTTCGTACGCAGCAGTAGGAATATTATACTTTTTCATAAGGTTCTTAGAAAAAACCTTACTGCTTTCAATTCTTGCGGCAAGAGCAGAAGGGCCAAAAGCCTTGATACCTTTTGCCTCAAAAGCATCAACCATACCTGCAGCAAGCGGATCATCAGGTGCAACAAAAACAAAATCAACCGCCTGCTCCTGAGCAAGAGCAATCATACCGTCAATATCCATAACATTGACAGGAAAACACTGAGCATCACAAGCTATACCGCCGTTACCGGGAGCACAGATAACACTGTCTACTCTATCGCTTTCAAGTAGCTTCTTGATAAGAGCATGCTCACGGCCACCTGAGCCAACCATTAAAATTTTCATATTGTACCTCCAAACGTATTATGTACATAATTCTACAGAGTGGATTATATCATATTAATTTAAAATATAAAAGAGATTTTATGAAAATTCATAATTTTACAACACTGATATTAAACTTCATACCGTTATCACTTTTTTTAATTAATCATATACTGATACAGTACCAAAACAAGGAGTGATATCTATGGATAACTTTGATAAGTGTATAGAAGATTATAAGCGTGAACTGTTAAAATATGCAAAGAAAAACGGAAATATTTATATAGGCAATAACGAAGGGTTCAAAACAGTTGATGAAACAAACGAGCCAATGGAAAACAAACCGTCGAAAAAATACAAAGAACAGTACGTCAGCAACAGACCAATGCCTGTAGAATATGCGGGCACTGAAAAAAGCACCGAAGATTCGGTACAAGTTAATACAGTGCCTCAAAGACAGGGTGAGCAAACGTCGCCTGACCCTCAGACATATAATAGCTATGAAGATTTTATTTCAAACAACCCGAAAGCAGGCAAACTACGTGTACAAACTTATGCAGCCTCACAGGTTTTTCCGATTCAGAATGCTCGCGTGCTTGTTGAAAAAGAATTCGCCGACGGAAAACACACATTTGCAGAAGAATATACAGACATAGACGGCGTAGCTGATGAAATTATTCTGCCAACTAAAAACAAATCTTTGTCTTTAAGTCCCGGAACAACTATCCCCTACTCAACTTATACCGTAAAAGTATCACATCCTCAGTTTTCGCCTGTAACTTTTCACAATGTACCGATTTTTGAATCGATTGAGTCACTACAACCGGTTGCAATGCAGCCTTTGAGCAGACCTGCAGTTTACGAAGATGTGTATGAAGATGCACCTAATCTCTGAGGAGGTAATACTTTGGCAATACCGATAATACCTGATAAGATAACCGTGCATCTCGGCGCACCTGATTCTTCCGCACAGAATGTGACCGTAAGCTTTGCAGACTATATCAAAAACGTCGCTTCAAGTGAAATTTATCCGACCTGGCCCGAGAATGCAATAAGAGCAAATATATATGCAATAATATCTTTTGCACTCAACAGATATTACACAGAATTTTACAGAAGCAAAGGATACAACTTTGATATTACATCGTCTACTCAATACGACCAGAAGTTTATCAACAACAGAGAGGTATTTGAAAATATAAGCTGGATTGTCGATGAGATATTTAATGATTACGTAACCAAAGGAAATCAGATACAGCCGTATTTCACAGCATATTGCAACGGCACAACCGTACAGTGTGACGGTCTGTCGCAATGGGGCACTGTAACACTGGCGAACCAAGGTAACACACCGTATGAAATACTTCAGTATTACTATGGTGATGATATTAATATTATTAACGATGCACCTGTAGGAGCAAACACACCGTCATACCCGGGTATTATAATTGAACTCGGAGATTCAGGCGAAGACGTAAGAATAATACAGCGTCAGCTGAATCGAATTGCGGCAAACTACCCATCTATACCTAAAATCCCTGAAACAAATGGAATTTTTGACGAAGCAACACGCAGAGCAGTACAGCAGTTTCAACGCATATTTAACCTTACACCTGACGGCAGAGTCGGTAAAGCAACCTGGTACCGTATAAAACAGATATACAACGGTGTAAAAAGCTTATCAGAATTATATTCAGAAGGTATAACCATAACTGAAGCTCAGCGTCTTTTCCGCAATGTTCTTCAGCTCGGTGACAGCGGCACAGACGTTTCGACACTTCAGTATTACCTTGACTTCCTTGGCTTTTTCTACGATACATTACCCGATATCCGTATTGACGGTATCTTTGGCAGCGAAACACAAAATGCGGTATTGGCGTTTCAAAGACAATTTGATCTGCCGCAGGACGGCATAGTAGGAAGGCAAACCTGGTACCGTTTACAGGATGAATACGATTCTGTTCTTCGTTCATTGCCAAGCGAATATACAAGCTATTCTTCTTTATTATATCCAGGCTATTATATTACAACAGGTGCTACGGGCAAGGTAGTTGAACAGCTGCAGACATTCATTAACACAATCGCTCAGAACAACTCATCTATACCTTCAGTAACTGTTGACGGTATTTACGGTGAATCAACCCAAAACGCTGTACGGGCAATTCAGCGACTGGTTGGTCAGAATCCTACTGGTGCAGTGGGACCGCTGACATGGAATGAAATTGTTAATCTTTACAATGACTACAGATAAATG
Organism: Acutalibacteraceae bacterium; assembly: GCA_045531935.1. GTDB lineage: Bacteria > Bacillota > Clostridia > Oscillospirales > Acutalibacteraceae > UBA8612. Next base: position 26,710 of record JAZSEX010000037.1, read on the forward strand.
AATAAACAGATTAACAAAAGCAAAAACTACCGTAAAAGTTTACGGGAAGTGATAATCAGTGCAGGTTTTTTCTGAAAATTATGAAGATAATATTCATATAATTGATAAAGAGCTACGTGTAAATGAAAGCTTTGATATTGTATGCAGAAACTTTGTTTTTGCAGAAAAAAGAGCAAAGCTATACTATATTGACGGACTTGTAAAAGACGATTCAATGGTAAAAGTAATACAAGGAATGCAAGCACTCACACCAGACAAAATAGAGAATGTGAACAGCGCAAGAGATTTTGTCAACAGGTTTGTGAGTTATATCGAAACAGATATTACCGGTGATATAAACACTGTTAAAACTTTTATTTTATCCGGTGCACTGTGTATTTTTATTGAAGGATATGAGCATGCAATAATAATCGATGCAAGAACGTACCCGGCACGAAGCGTAGGCGAACCCGAAAACGACAAGGTACTGAGGGGCGCACACGACGGTTTTACGGAAACGCTGATATTCAACACAGCACTGATCCGAAGACGTATGCGAAATCCGCAGCTGACCATAGAATATATGAATATCGGCACAGCATCACACACTGACACAGTAATATGTTACCTTGACGATAAAGTGGACAAGAAAGCATTAAATTTTATTCGTCAGAAAATTAAAAATATAAAAATTAAGAATCTTGCTATGGGTCAGGCAACATTAGCTGAAACGCTACTCACAAAGCAGCACTTCAATCCATTCCCGAAAGTAAGGTATACAGAACGCCCTGACGCTGCTGCTGCAAGTATAAACGAAGGAAACATTATAATTATTGTAGATAACTCACCTTCTGCTATGATTATACCAACCGGTATTTTTGATTTTCTGCAAGATGCAAACGATTACTATTTTCCTCCGCTTATCGGTTCATATCTTCGAATAGTAAGAATGTTAATATTTGCACTAACATTACTGCTGACACCCGTATGGCTGCTACTGATACAAAATGAAGAATATATACCGACGTGGCTTGAATTCATCAAAATTCAAAATGATTATCTTATTCCGCCGTTTGCGCAACTGCTGATTGTTGAAATAATTATTGATGCTCTGAAGCTTGCTTCACTTAATACTCCGTCGGCTTTAAGCAATTCATTAAGCGTTGTCGGAGCATTAGTCCTAGGCGAATTTGCGGTACAGTCAGGGTGGTTGTCTTCGGAAGTAGTGCTTTATATGGCTTTCGTAGGAATCACGAATTTCACTCAGCCAAGCTATGAATTGGGATATGCATTCAAACTGTGCAGAATGATGCTTACCGTATTGATTGCGGCATTTAACCTATGGGGATTTATCGCAGGAATGATAATAATAATTCTGCTGATATCATTCAACCCGACAATAACCGGAAGATGCTATCTCTACCCTCTTATTCCGTTAAATGCGAAAAAGCTGTCAAGCTTATTAATAAGAAAAAAAATCAGCAATAAAAACAACTGAAGAACAGCCGATTCAAAACAGAATCGGCTGTTCTTCTATATATAAAATGTTTTTATTGATTTAATGCAAATTATTTGATATCATTATTTCAGTATAATTTTTACGGAGGAATATATTATGATTAAAAATTTTTTTGAGTTTGCACAACAGACAGCAGCGGCCATTGCAAGCAGAACGGCTAATGCCGCTAAGGTTACCGTAAAAAGTCAGAATTCATATAATAACGGTGTTGCTCTTACACCTCCTATGGGCTGGTCAAGCTGGAACACCTTCCGCAATAAAATCAACGAAAAGCTTATACTTGAAATCGCAAATGCAATGGCTGAAAGCGGACTGGCAGAGGCAGGTTATCAATACGTTAATCTCGATGACTGCTGGCAATCGTCAGAGCGTGATGAAAACGGAAGATTTGTTGCAGACTACGAAGCTTTTCCCCGCGGCATAAAACCGCTTGTTGAAGATATAAACAAGATGGGACTTAAGGTTGGTATATACTCATCAAACGGTACACATACCTGTGAAGATCTTCCGGCTTCACTCGGACACGAAGCGGTAGATGCCGCAACATTTGCAGAATGGGGTATTGAATATTTTAAGTATGACTTCTGCCATAATAAGCCTTTCCCGACATCTGCACCGTTCATCGAAAGTATAATTATCAGCACTGCTGACGGCACGGAGATCACCTCTCTCAGTGCAAACTGTGCGGAACTTCAGGGGCACGCAAGACTCGCATCTGACACAAAACGTCCCAACGAATACATCGTCGGTCTGAGTTCGAATATCGGCTCTGCTACTTTCAGCACAATCGAAGTTCCTGAAGACGGAAATTATGTGCTGAGCGTTATAATCCGCAAGAAAGGTCAGTACTACAAATATGCACGTGTTGTTGTAAACGGCAAAGACGAATACGATATGTACGCCGCACCAACAAGAGGTTCAACTCCTGACGGAAGACTTCAGCTGAACATAAAACTCAAAAAAGGTATAAACACCATAAGATTCTACAACCCGTTTGCTTCCAGAATGGATGCTGCTGCCTGCCAGTACACAAGAATGGGTGAAGAACTGAAAAAGGCAACTGCAGAATATGCAAAGAAAAACGGTAAAGAAGAAAAGCCCATATGCTACTCAATCTGTGAATGGGGATTCAACAGACCCTGGAACTGGGGCAGACAAGCCGGCAACCTTTGGAGAACAACACTTGATATATCTGCTAACTGGGCATCGGTTGTTGCTATTTATGAGCAGAACGTACGCCTTGCAAAGCACGCAGGCCCCGGCGGGTGGAATGACCCCGATATGCTTGAAGTAGGTAACGGCGAACTTAGTATGGATGAAAACCGTGCACACTTCACATTGTGGTGTATGATGGCAGCTCCTCTTATTCTCGGCAACGATATCCGACGCTTTATTGACACAGACGGCAACGTAAAAGCAGATGATGAAGTGCTTAAGATACTTACCAACAAAGAGCTGATTGCCATTGATCAGGATAAGCTTGGAGTACAATGTCGCAGACACAAGACAAGCATTAAAGTTGATGTGCTTGTTAAGCCGCTGGAAAACGGTGAAACAGCAATATGTTTCTTTAACAAATTCGGTGACAAATCTACCGAAACAATCAGCATCAGAGAACTTCTTCCGACTGAATACTGTAATCTTCCAAATGCTGATGAATATGAATGCAAAGAACTCTGGACAGGTGAAGAGTTCAAAACATCCGATATTATAGAAAGCACACTTGATTCGCACTCTGTAAAGATATACAGAATAAAAGCTAAAGAGGATTGATAAATCAATGTCACTCAAGATAACAGTTATCACAGATACTCATTATTATTCACCGCTTACAGGCACAAGCGGCAGTGCTTATGAAAGCGCACTTATGCGCAGTCAAAAGCTTCTCGGCGGCAGCCGCGAGCTTCTGCAAGCAGCTTTTGATAAGATTACCGCGGACAAATCATCTGATATAGTTCTTATCTCAGGCGATATCACCAACGACGGTGAGGAAGCAGCACATATCGAATTCCGTGAAATGCTTCGCGACCTTAAAGCCAAAGGCAAAAAAGTATACGTAATCACCGCAACACACGACTACAAAGAAAAATGCAAAAAATATGTCGGTGACAACATAGAAGAAATGCCGGGACTTTTGCGTGAAGAGTTGTTTGATTTCTACCGCGAATTCGGTGCAGACGAGGCAATCAGCTGCAAGCCTGAATATATGAGCTATATTGTACAGTTACCCGATAACGTACGCCTTTTTGCTCTCAACGACGACAGAGGAATTAAAGGTGAATTCCTTGACTGGGTAAGAGAGCAAGCCGAAGAGGCACGCAAACACGGTCAGTTAATTGTTGCAATGACACATCATCCGATAATTCCTCCGTCACCGATGTATGAACTAATCGGCAAAGGCGATATGCACCGCAACTATAAAGACGTTCGGAAAGAATACGCCGATATGGGTATTCAACTGATGCTCACAGGTCATACACATACACATAACATCGGCAGAATTTTCAGCGAGAGAGGTAACGCCTTTTACGCTGTAAGCACAGGTTCTCTTGTCGGCTACCCTGCTCCTGTCAGAAAGCTGACTATTGAGAATAACAAAGTTAATGTTGAAACTGAAAAAGTTGAAAAAGCAGATATAGATACAAACGGTCTTACACTTGAAGAGCATCTCAAAAAACAGCTCATAGGCGTAATCGGCGATATGATAAAAGCCGCAGGCACCGACATTGATAAATTTGCTTATATGGGTCAGGCTATAAGCATAAAGCCAAAGCTGATATATAAATTCGGATGGATTATCAAGCCTGTTTTCAAATGGCTCAACAGCGTTAAATTCGGTACGTTTGCAAAGTGGACAAAGAAAGAAACCGGACTTAAAAAGGAAGATTGGAAAGATATCAAAGATGATAAAGTTGTAGATTTTATAATTTCGCTTGTATCCAATCTTTTCTCGGGTGAAAACAACATGTCACCAGATGACCCGAAATGCCGAATATACATAGGATTTCTGAGAATTGTCGACAGTTTACTTTCAACTCTTAAAGTTGACCTAGGCAAGATAGTGAAAGTTGCACCGAATGCAACAGGTCTGTTAGCACCGCTTTGCTGTAAAGGTGAGTTTGACGCATACGATACAGAGCTTGAAATCTTCAGCTTTGTTGAAGAAGGCAACAGATTTGAATATCCGCAATATACACCCGAATATGAAGCTATGCCGAAAAGCCGTAAGGGTCCTGCAATTCTTATCGGATTGATTTTTTCAGTTCTTATATTTTTACCGATAATTTTAATCGCACTTCTCTTCGGTTTTATAATTAACCAAATAAAATATTCAAAGAAAATAAAGAGATAATAATATGAAATTCAATATTGAACAAATAATCAGAACAGTAAAATCTGCAGGTGAAATAATACTTACAGCACACGAGCAGGAAGATTCCGTCACTGCAAAAGAAGGAAAGAAAAACTTTGTAACAAAATATGACGTTGCCGTACAGGAATATCTTTTCAAAGAACTTGCAAATATTGTACCTGAGGCAGAGTTTGTAGGTGAAGAAGGAGATTCAAACAAAGATACAACCGCTCTGCGTTTTATTATCGACCCGATAGACGGTACAACAAACTTTATGCAGGATTACAGATGCAGCTGTATTTCTGTTGCAATCTGTGAAGGTGACGAGCCGATTCTCGGTATTGTTTACAACCCGTATTCAGATGAAATTTTCAGCGCAGAAAAAGGAAAAGGTGCATATCTTAACGGAAAAGAAATAAAAGTCAGTGACCGTACACTTGCTGACGGACTTGCTCTTTTCGGAACTTCCCCCTATCATCCCGAAAACACTGATGAAACCTTTGCTCTGCTCAGAAAAGTGTTTGACTACTCACGAGACATACGCAGAAGCGGCTCTGCCGCATACGATATATGTGCAGTTGCCTGCGGCAGATGCGAAATTTTCTTTGAGAAAGAGCTTCAGCCATGGGACTACGCGGCAGGTACATTAATACTGCGAGAAGCAGGCGGTATTGCCGAAACATACGACGGTCACGCCCCCAGCCTTTCACAAGGAAGCGACGTTATTTTCTCTAACGCAAAGGCTATTGAAGAATTTAAAAAGCTTATGTAAACAAAAAAGAACGGTGATTACTCACCGTTCTTTTTTGTTTATTCGAGGTTAGATTTTGCCGCTAATAATATCGGAGCATCAACAGCTTCAAATACTTCTGCCGCTATAAGATTTCCGTCAAACTCAGGTACTTTGCCGCCAAATACAACAGCATTAATTGTTTCACCGTTATACTTTGCAATACCGAGTTTTTCGACACCTGTAATATTTGAGCCGAGCTTTCTTTCTTCACCAAACACTTTTACTTCAGCTTCAGTGTATTCGGTAGCATTAAAGTACATAACCGGTGCATTATTTGCTTGAGCAAAGTCGACAGCCTCTTTAAGTGCATAATCACTCATTGATGAATTGACAAGCACTGCTGCACCGTTCATTCTATCAGTAATTGCATTGAGTGCTTCTTCTCTTGAAACTTCTTCACCGTCCACTGTACAAACTCTTACCCTATCAGGATTATTGAGTACAGCGAAGCCGAAAGCACCTGTTTTACAAAGTATACCGTCATCTACAGGCTCACAACGGACAATCGTATTACCGCAGGTATGCACATTCATCTTACAAAGCTTTGCACAACCGTTACAAACCTTTTCTGTAACTATTGTATCAAGCGGAACGTTCTTTCTGAACGGAATTTTAGGTTCAAGAGCACCCGTCGGACAAAGTGCAACACACTGACCGCAGGAAATGCAGCGTGAACTATCGAGATTATTGCCGAATTCGGGAGAAACAACGGTAACAAAACCGCGGTTAACAAGGCCGAGTGCCGTAACACCCATAACCTCATCACAAACTCTGACACACTGACCGCAAAGTATACACTTATCATTATCGTGGATAATAAACGGATGTGAAGAATCCTTACCGACAAGTGTTTTTTCACCGCTGTAAACAGAAGGCTCTACATCGTACATTCTTGAATACTTAAGAAGCTTACATTTGAAGTAATCAAGGCAACCGCATTCGAGACAGCGGTCAGCATCAGACTTTGCCATTTCCTTGGTAAATCCGAGTGCAACTTCTGTAAAGCTATGCTTACGCTCACAAGCAGATACAACAGGCATTTTAGGAGCTGAAATTTTCTCTCTATCAGCTAAGTCTTCTGCAGTAACCTGTTTTTCAACAATGAAAGGCTTACGGTAGCCGACAATATAACCGTTGAGATAACTGTCGATAACATCTGCCGCCTTATGTGCTTCACCGATAGCCGCAACGGCGATTGATGCACCCTTATTTGTAGCGTCACCGACAGCAAATACACCTTCGATATTAGTCATAAACGTTGACTCGTCAGCAAGGATTGTATTCTTTCTTGTCAGTTCAAGACCGTCAAGACCGTTGATATCCGTCTGCTGACCGATAGCCATAATAACACTGTCAACATCAAGTGTTTCGAACTTGCCTTCAACAGGAATTGGTGAACGTCTGCCGCTTGCATCAGGCTCACCGAGTTCCATAACCTGAAGTCTGATTGAACTTACTTTACCGTCAGTACCGATGATTTCGGCAGGATTGGTAAGAAATTTATAGATCACACCTTCTTCTTCGGCTTCTTTGATTTCAAGCTTTTCGGCAGGCATTTCGTCGCGAGTTCTTCGATAAATAACATAAACTTCATCTGCACCGAGTCTTACTGCAGTACGGCAGGCATCCATAGCAGTATTACCGCCGCCGCAGACGGCAACCTTTTTACCGATATCAAACGGATTGCCTTCTATTACGCTACGCAGGAAATCAATACCGCCGTATACACCGTCAAGGCTTTCACCTGCAACACGCATAGTACTGCTTTTCCATGCACCGACAGCAACAACAACAGCATCACTCTCTGCCCTAAGGCTTTCAACAGTTAAATCAACACCGAGAGTTTTATTGTTAATCATCTCAATACCAAGCTTCTCAATAAGCTCAATTTCTTTATCAAGAAGTTCTTTTGGGAGTCTGTACTGAGGAATACCGTAACGAAGCATACCGCCCATTTTCGGCATTTTATCGTAGATTTTAACATTATAGCCTTTGATACGAAGGAAATATGCAGCGGTAAGACCTGCAGGACCACCACCGATTATGCTGACTGTTTTGCCGTTAAACTCAGCAACCTGTGGAACAAATGCGTTTTCGCTATTCAAATCTATATCAGCTACAAAGCTCTTAAGGTATGCAATCTGAATCGGATCTTCAACAAGACCTCTACGGCAAGCTGTCTGACAAGGATGCGGACAGACTCTGCCGATTGCAGCAGGAAGCGGAATACGCTGTTTGATAAGCTTGAGCGCTTCTTCATACTCACCGTTTGCAATAAGACCGACATATCCCTGGCAGTCTGTACCTGCAGGACAAGCAAGGGAGCAAGGTGCTTTACAGTCACCTGTATGGTTTGACAGAAGCATATCAAGAGCAAACTTACGTGATTTAACAACACGCTCAGACTTTGTGCTGATATCCATACCGTCGCTGATTTTAGTTGAGCATGCACGCAGAAGTTTTGGTATACCCGCAGCTTCAACAACACAGATACCGCAGGCACCGTACTCTTCAATACGCTTATCGTGACATAATGTGGGAATCTCTATACCTACGCTCTGAGCAGCTTCAAGAATAGTAGTACCGGGAGCAGCCTGAAGCTCAATTCCGTCAATCTTTATATTAAACATTTCGCTCATAGCCTCTCCCCTCCTTATCTTTTTTCAACTGCACCAAAGCGGCAGGCATCCATACACTGACCACACTTGATACATTTCTCATTATCTATAGCAAAAGTCTTTTTAATTTCACCGCTGATTGCACCAACGGGACACTTTTTACTGCAAAGTGAGCAACCGATACACTTATCGAGATTGATTGTATATTTTACGAGGTCGATACATTCGCCTGCAGGGCAACGCTTTTCTTTGATATGAGCCTCGTATTCGTCGCGGTAATATTTGATAGTAGTCAATACGGGGTTGGGTGCAGTCTGACCGAGACCGCAAAGTGCACCTGCTTTGATTTCGTTGCAGGTTTCTTCAAGCAGCTCAATATCGCCTTCTTTGCCCTCACCTTTGCAGATTCTGTCAAGAATCTCAAGCAGACGCTTTGTGCCTATACGACAGTGAGTACACTTACCGCAGGATTCTTTGGCAGTAAAGTCAAGGAAAAAGCGTGCCATACCGACCATACAGGTACTTTCGTCCATTACAACCATACCGCCCGAGCCCATAATTGCACCCGTTGCGGAAAGTTTTTTGTAATCTATAACAGTATCCTGCATATCGGCAGGTATACATCCGCCCGAAGGACCGCCAAGCTGTACGCACTTATAATCTTTATCTGTTTTCATACCGCCGCCGATATCAAAAATAACATCGGAAAGCTTCTTACCCATAGGAATTTCGACAAGACCGCCACGCTTGATTTTACCGGTAATCGCAAAAACCTTAGTACCTTTGCTGTCTTCTGTACCGAGTTTCGAAAACTCTTTACCACCGTTTTCGATAATCCATGAAACGTTAGCAAAAGTTTCAACATTATTGATATTAGAAGGCTTGTGCCAATAACCCGACTGTGCAGGGAAAGGCGGCTTTAGTCTCGGCATACCTCTTGAGCCTTCAAGCGACTCTATAAGTGCTGTTTCCTCACCGCAGACAAATGCACCTGCACCTGCCTTAATGCGAAAACCGCAAGAGAAACCGCTACCGAAAATGTTTTCACCTATTATACCTTTTTCTTTTGCCTGCTCAATAGCTCTTTCAAGTCTGATAATAGCAAGCGGATATTCGGCACGGACATAGACTATTGCTTCTTTTGCACCTATAGCGTAAGCACCGATAAGCATACCCTCAATAAGGTTATGCGGATTACTTTCTATAACTGCCCTATCCATAAATGCACCAGGGTCACCCTCATCGGCATTACAGATAAGATATTTTTCTTCGCCCTGACTGTTTCTTGCAGCATTCCACTTGAACCACGTCGGGAAGCCTGCACCGCCGCGGCCTGCGAGACCTGCGACCTTAATCTCATCAATAACGGCTTCGGGAGTCATTGATGAAAGAGCTTTTTTAAGTGCGGTATAACCGCCGTTAGCAATATAATCGTCAATTTCATCCGGGTTGATAACACCGCAGCCGCGAAGCGCAATACGGATCTGCGAATCAAGAAAGTGCTTGTCCTCATCGGAAACTATAAGGTTTTCGATAAAGCTGTTGTCACCTGTTGAAATATAATCGGCAACAGCCTTTGCATCAGTATCTTTTACACGGACAAGTCTTATAAGCTCACCATCTGAATAAATATCAACAACAGGCTCAAGGTAACACATACCAATACAGCCCGTAACCGAAAGCTGTACATCGGAATTATTAACAAGCAACTTTTCAAGAGCATTATAAACCTTGGCGGCACCCGCAGAAATTCCGCAGCTGCCCTGACCGACTTTAACGTGTACCATTATTCAGCCGCCTCCTCAAGTGCCTTTTCTTTAAGTTGAGCAAGAATATCCCTTACCTTCTGAGGAGTAAGAGAGCCGTAGGTTTCGTCATTAATCATCATAACAGGTGAAAGTGAACAGCAACCAAGACAGGCTACGTTTTTAAGCGTAAATAAACCGTCTTCTGTAGTTTCACCGTCTTTTATTCCGAGTGTATCAAAAATTGTTTTTTCAAGCATAAGTGAACCGTTTACGTGGCAAGCCGTGCCCTGACAAAGCATAATAAGATATTTACCTACAGGCTTGAAACGAAACTGAGTATAAAAAGTAGCTACGCCGAACACCTTAGCCGCAGGAATCGACATCTGCTCAGCAATATAATTAAGAACATCAGCAGGCAGATAGCCATAGATAGCCTGTGCTTTTTGTAACACGGTAATAAGACTGCCCGGAACGGCAGCATAACGGTCAAGTGTTTCTTTAAGCAGTGTAAGATCACTGCTGATATGTGAGCAATTGCAAGACATTGATATGCCTCCCTGAAAATAATATTAATAATTATACGCCTTCATTTTAAAATAGCAAGTAATTACGCGAATTTTATTAAAATAATTATTCTAAAAAGAATTGTATTATTATTGAATAATAGAAAAACATGTGTTATTATTTAATATAATTTAATTTATTTTTTACATTGAGGTGACAAAATGCAGGATAATACGACTAACGTTCTTGAAACTATTGAACCGTCGCAAAAACCACTGCTTGATAAACAACAACGAAGATTCCTGACACCTAAAGAAATTGCCGCTTACGTTTTAACGTCTTACGGCACAAAAAATCTTAACTCTTACGTTGATACCTGGAAACAGTACTTCCTTCTCAACTACACAGGTCTTTCAGGCTCAGCAATAGCAACTATGAACGCTGTTACAAGCGTATGGGATGCTCTTGATGACCCGCTTTCAGGTATTGTTATAGACCGTATGAGAACACGTTGGGGACGTCTTCGTCCTTTCCTTATATTGCCGATGCCTTTATGGGCAATATGCACGATGCTGTTCTTCATTGTCCCGTATGCTATCCCTATGGCATACAGACCGATATATGCAATCGTTATCAGTATTCTCAACAGTATCGGTTGGTCATATTATAATGCATGGACAATTCTGCTTTATAATATAACCCCAAATATGAACGAACGAAACACACTTATTACCGTACAGAAATTTGTTGAGCTTTTCGGTGTATGGATACCGTCTATGGTACCCGTTACAATCGATTTCTTACCCGGTCTCACGGGTTGGTCACAGGAAGGTATTTACGGCGGATACGCTTTATTCTTCGTCGCAATGCTCGTTATATGTTCGATATTTGCATTCCGTAACATTAAGGAACGTGTTCCGATTGCTTCAAAAGAAGATATGGAAAACGTTTCAATTCTTCAGTCAATCAAATACACGATCAAAAACAGACCGCTCTTTATTTATATTCTCTCAAACTTCTTCGGAAGCGTTAAAGGTATAGGCGGTGCAAATGAAGGTCTGTTCTGGCAGAACTGTACCGGTAAGCTTACAAACGGTACAATATGCGGTCTCTTCACCGGTATTCCCAATTACATTGTTACACCCATTGCCCCTAAGCTTATCAAGCGTTTCGGTGCAAGAAAGTGTGCCGCATACGGCGGTATTTTCTCCGGCGTAGCATATACAACGCTTTACATATGCGGTTACACTCCGTTCGGTGATGAATTCAATGCTGCTAACCTTGCATTCGTTACGTTTATGCTTACTGTATGCGGTCTGCCCAACTGCCTTATGGGTGTTTGCGGCCCTGTACTTCAGGGTGACGTTTACGATTATCTCGAGTGGAAATCGGGTGTAAGAAACGAAGGTCTTGTAAACGCAGTTCAGGGCTATGTTACCAAGCTTTCGGGTACACTTATCGGCTTCCTTTCAGGATTTGTTCTTGAAATTATCCACTACTCACCTATCAAGGATATTACCGGTAACATCTTACCTCACACCGATCCTTCCGTTCTTCGCGGAATATGGGCAATATTCTGCCTTGCACCTGCGTTAGCAAGATTCGGCTACGGTTTCTCACTTCTTCTGTTCAACGTTCACGGTAAGTTCCGCGAAAATATGCTCGCTGAGCTTAATGCTAAGAGAGCTTCGAAAACACTTGACAATAAGGAAAACTGATAAAATGAATATTCAGATTTTCGGTAAATCCAAATGCTTTGATACTAAAAAAGCTGAGCGTGATTTTAAAGAACGCCGCATTAAATTCCAGATGATTGACGTTGCAAAATACGGTATGAGCAAGGGTGAATACAACTCGGTTAAATCAGCAGTCGGCGGTTTTGACAACCTTGTTGACAAGGACTGCAAACTGTATGAAGAGCTGTTTATGGCATACCTTGCAGGAAGCGATGCGAAAGAAGAAAAGCTGCTCGAAAACCCTGCGATGTTCAAAACACCGATTGTAAGAAACGGCAAAAAAGCAACCGTAGGCTACTGCCCCGAAATCTGGAAAACTTGGGAATAAGCAAGAATCATACCGCCCTCAAGTATCGCATAAGATACACGAGGGCGGTATATTTTAGTTGTTTTGTTATTTTGATTTACAACAATCCTCAGTCTTTGCCTTACGGCAAAGCCAGCTCCTTTCAAAAGGAGCTTTAAAAATTCTTCGCTGCACTCAGAATGACATTAATGTAGTTGCATCTGATTTGACGAAAGAGAAGCGGTTAACCGTTAACACAGAGAACCGTCCCCTGTGTTATCCTGAGAATAACGCTCATAAGCCTTTAATCATTCAATATCTGCTTTTTTTATTCCGAATATCATTCTAAGTACACTGCTAAGGGCTTTTGGACTGCGCAAAACAACAATTCTCATATGTTTATCCCCTTTCATTATCCTGCTACATATTATGCATACATATTGAAAGGGTTACTTGTTATCTGAGTTCCCAATCCTTGATATCCTTAACGTCGTTATACATTGAAACATAGCTCTCGTGGCGGGATTTCATAATCTCGCCTGATTCAACAGCTTCGCAGATTTTACAGCCCTTATCTGCAACGTGAGTACAGCTTGAAAACTTGCAAGTACCGAGATAAGGCAGAAACTCTTTGAAACAGAAAGGCAGATTTTCTTTTCTGATAAGTAAATCCATACCAGTCATATCGATTGCGGCAAAGCCCGGAGTATCGGCAATATAACCACTGCCGACCTTAAAAAGCTCAACCTGACGAGTAGTATGCCTGCCTCTGCCTAATTTGTCGCTTATTGCCCCTGTTTCAAGGTCAAGCGACGGAATCAATACATTGAGCAGCGTTGACTTGCCGACGCCCGAATTGCCGCAAAAAACGCATATTCTGCCATTTACAGCGTCTCTTATCTCATCAACGCCTTTACCGCTTTTGGAAGATACCGAATATGTTTCAAAGCCCGATGAGCGGTAGATATTGACAAGCTCATCAATTTCTTTCAGATCTTCTTTGGTAAATACGATTGCACATTCGATTCCCTTATCCTGAGCGAGTGCAGTCATCTTATCTATAACAAGCGTACTCGGTACAGGCTCACATGTAGAAGCAAGAATAAAGAGCTTATCGACATTGGCAACGGGTGGTCTGATGAGAAAGTTTTTTCTGTCGTGTACACGGTCAAGCGAAGCGTAGCCTCCGTCATTAACGGTAATTGTAACCGTATCGCCTGCAAGCGGAGCTATGCCCTTGCGGCGGTTGATACCCTTAGCCTTACATTCGTATATTTGGTCGGCGGCCTCTACATAGTAGAAGCCGCCTATTCCTTTAATTAAAGTACCGTCAAGCTGAATCATCCCAAAACACCTTTTCCGATATAGATAACTACTGTAGTATCTGTCTGATATCTCTTATATTTATCTATACCCTTAATAGACGGAGTCTGGTCGATTATAAGACCAACGTTTGAGGGGTTAGCTGTTGTTTTCTCTCTGACAGAAACATTATAAAAGCCTTCATCATTGAGAGCTCTGATAGCTTCACTTTCAGTCATACCTGTTACATCGGGAATATTGTTTGAAGCACCTCTGTAGAATGAATCGGCATAAGCATCAGCGATAGTTTTTTCGTTTGTAACCGTAATAGGATCAGTTGTAAAGTTAATCGTACAGCTGTAAATATCAGAACCGTCAATTCTTACAATAAGAGAATCTGCACTGCCTGAACCACTTACAGTAAAGGTATATGTGCTGCCCGTAAGGAGCACCTCAGCACCTGCCGAATCAACCGCTGCATTATTAAGGTAAACTTTCAGTGTACCTGCATTACCGTTTTTATACGGCAAGGAAATTGTCATTTCAGTTGTAACAGTCGGTGCTTTACCTGTACTTACGTAAATATCAACTTTATCACCCGGATGTGCTGTTTCATTTTCCGCAGGCACCTGTTCAATAACCTTACCGGCATTACCAAGACTGTCCTTTGGAATAACCTGACCGATAACAAGACCTACTGACTTTGCAAGCTCAATAGCTTCTTCCTGTGTGAAGCCGACTAATTTGGGAACGAAAACTGCATCTTCATCGGTATGAGTGGAAATATAAATAGTAACCGTAGAACCGGCAGCTACAGTTTCACCGCGTTCAGGTGAAGTGCTGATAACCGAGCCTTCGTCAACTGAAGTATTGTATACCATATCGTAAACAGTTACAAATCCGCTTGACTCAAGATTTTGTTTTGCAGCAAGATATGACTGACCGTATACATCATTGACGACTGCTGTTTTATTGGTATTAACAGTAAGATAAATGGCTTCTCCCGCAGCAATTTTCTCGCCTTTTTCAGGGCTCTGCTTGATAACTACACCATACGGATACTGAGTATTGAACTCATATTCAACCTCAATCTTATAATCATCGTACTTACCGTTACCCTTAATTTGAGTTTCATAATTCATATTTATGAAATTAGGAACTTTGTCCGGTGAATTAAACACATCGGTAAACAAAGCGAGAACAGCCATAATGACTATAAGAACAGCACCCAAGCCAATAGCAACACCGGTAAGAATAGGAATAACCTTTGTATTATTCTTTGCCTCTTCGTCATCAATCTCATTGATGACAACAGGTTTACTTTTAGCCTTAGATTTAGTATCATTTTCGGGTTTAATATTATTCATTGTTCTGTCAATATACTTTGTGGGCTCATTATCAACATAATATGAATAATCAAATTTAATAGAAGGATTACGCTTATACTCATCAAGATCAAGAAGCATTTCAGCAGCAGACTGATATCGTGCTCTGGGATCCTTCTGCATAGCGTGCATTGTTATCTGCTCAAGACCTACAGGAATACTTCCGTTAATCTCACGCATATCAGCAGGCTCGTCATTCATATGCATCATTACAACAGAAATCGGATTTTCAGCCTTAAAAGGAAGTTGACCTGTGAGCATTTCATACATAAGAACACCGACAGAATATATATCTGCCTTGGCGTCAGTGATATCGCCTCTCGCCTGCTCAGGGCTGATATAGTGAACCGAACCGATTGCACCGTTTTCAGCAATAGTTGCAGTTTCGCTTCTACTGAAGCTTGCTATACCGAAATCAGTTACTTTTATGCTTCCGTTCTGAAGGAGCATAATATTCTGCGGCTTTACATCACGATGAACAATGCCCTTATCGTGAGCGTGCTGAAGAGCACGAAGAATCTGGGTTACAAAGTGAACAGCTTCTTTGGGCTGAATAACCTTCTGCTGTTCGATGTATTCTTTAAGAGTAATACCTTCGATAAACTCCATAACTATATACTGAAGTCTATCACCAAAGCTCATATCATAAACTTTAACGATATTGGGGTGTGAAAGCACTGCAATATATTTAGATTCATTCTTGAATCTGCGGCGAAACTCCTCATTAGCAAGGTACTCTTCTTTCAGAATTTTAATAGCAACAGTTCTGTCATCAATTCGGTCGTATGCTTTATAAACAACTGCCATACCGCCTACACCGATTATTTCAAGAACTTCATATCTGTTATCTATTCGTTTGTTTACATAATTCTCCACAGTAGCTACCTCCTTTAAGAAACTATAGAAACAACCGTAATGTTGTCTCCGCCGCCATTTTCGTTTGCAAGGTCAACGAGCTTTTCAGCATATTCAAAACAGTTAGAAGACCCAGCAACCGAGACTATATCTTCATCACTGACATAATTAGTAAGTCCGTCAGTGCACAAAACCAAAATATCGCCCTGAGAAAAATCACTCTCGATAAAATCAACAGCAACTCGGCTGTCAACACCGATAGCTCTTGTTATTATATTTTTACCGGGAAAGCTCTTTGCTTCTTCCGGCGTAAGGTCACCGTTCTCAACAAGATCCTGTACCATAGAATGGTCTCGTGTGAGTTGAGTAAGCTTACCGTCTGCTGAAACAATATAGGCTCTGCTATCACCAACGTGGGCAACGTAAACCTTATCCGACTCAACAATAGCCGTTACACAGGTTGTACCCATACCGTTGAGTGATTCATCATTCTGAGCCATATCGTAGAGACAGGCATTAGCTCCGGCAATACCCGATTCAAGCATATTGTATATAGAAGATGCTTTCATTCCGCTTCTGTAGCATTCATCAATCGCACGAGATATCATACGCACTGACGTACTGCTGGCAACACTTCCGCCAGCTGCACCGCCCATTCCGTCACAGACTACTGCCCATGCGACACCCTCCGACAGTTCACCTGCCGAATACGAATCCTGATTGGAAGTTCGCACCTTTCCTATATCTGATTTAGCTGTAATTCTCATAATTTGCAATTTGCAGCAATATGCTGCATCTCCTTTCTTTGGAGTTATGCTGTATGATTCAGTTATTTATATGTTTACTTCGAAGCTGACCGCAAGAAGCATCAATATCACCGCCGAGACTTCTTCTGACAGTAACGTTTCTGCCCGCCTTTTCAAGTATCTCGGAAAAACGTTTAATTCGCTCAGGTGTGCTTGATTTAAGTCCGCTTTCAGTTACATCGTTTGCAGGAATAAGATTTATATGTGCCAACGTACCTTTAAGCTTTTCAGCAAGCTCAACAGCACATTCATCGCTGTCATTGACACCGCCGAACATTGCGTATTCATAAGATATACGCCGTGACGTCTCGTCAGCATATTCTCTGCAAGCACTCAGCAACTCATCAACCGGATATTTTTTATTTACCGGCATTAATCCGGTACGCACTTTATCATTCGGAGCGTGAAGGGAAACCGAAAGGGTTAGCTGTAAATTTTCATCCTTCAGTTTTTTTATACCGGGTATAATTCCGCAGGTTGAAAGCGAAATGTTTCTCATTCCAATATTAAGTCCATCATCATTATTGACAAGTTTAAGGAAGCGGATAACATTATCGTAATTATCCATAGGCTCTCCCATACCCATAAGCACAATATGAGAAACCTTGATATCCATATCATTCTGTGCGGCGTGAACCTGACTCAGAATTTCAGCGGCTGAGAGGTTACGGATAAATCCACCTACACCGGTTGCACAGAAAGCACAGTTCATACGGCAACCTACCTGTGTTGAAACACAAAGAGAATAGCCATATTTATATTTCATTAGTACGCTTTCAATAAACTGACCGTCATAAAGCCTGAAAAGATATTTGACCGTGCCGTCAAGTGCAGAAACAGATTTACGTTCAACTTCACAAAATTTGATTATATATTTATCGCTAAGGGTATCACGTAACTGCTTTGAAAGGTTTGTCATTTCATCAAAAGAACCTGCACCCTTCTGATGAAGCCATTGCCAGACCTGCTTTGCTCTGAATGAAGGTAAGCCAAGAGACTTAAGTGACTCGGAAAGCTCATCAAAGTACATTGATTTTATATCAGTTTTATCCAAGTTTTAACACTCCCTTTCAAACACAGCAATAAAGAATCCGTCTGTACCGTTAATATGAGGCATCAGTGTAACAAAACCGTCTCTTATAAAAGTACCGTCACAAAGATTTGTCGGGATTACTGATTTGAAATCAGTATGCGATAAAAGAAAATCTTTGCACACGTGTTCATTCTCCTTAGGATTAAGTGCACAGGTAGAATAAACAAGTCTGCCGCCGGGTTTCACATAACGCGAAGCTGTATCAAGTATCTGATGCTGTATCGGAGGAAGTTCCTTCAATCCGTCAAGCGGCTTACATCTGATTTCAGGCTTACGCCTTACAATACCAAGACCTGAACAAGGCACGTCACAGAGCACTTTATCCGCAAGAGGAATATCATCATTATAAACCGATGCATCATTCATAAAACACTCAATATTTGTAATACCAAGCCTCGATGCACCTGATTTAATCAGTTCAAGTCTGTGATTATGTATGTCGCAGGCAATTATTTTGCCTGTATTGTTCATTCTTTCGGCTACAGTGAAGCTTTTTCCACCCGGTGCTGCACAAAGGTCAAGTACCGTCTCATCAGGTTTAGGGTCAAGGGCAGCAACACAAAGCTGTGATGATGCATCCTGCACATGAAAAAGACCGTCATTAAAAGCTTTGAGACGTTCTACACTGCCGCATTTACAAAGCTCAAGCGAATTATCAGCAACCGACTGAATGGAATCAACACCTTCTTTTTTCAATTCCTGTGCCAATTCTTCAGTTGTAATTCTTACAGTGTTAGTACGTACTGTCAAAGGCGGTCTGCCTGAACAAGAGCTCATAATTCCAACTGCATTATCTTCGCCGTAGCTTTTAATCCAGAACTTAACAAGCTCTTCGGGGAAAGAATATTTTACTGAATAATAAAGTGTTTTATCGGATATATCCGGTAAAGAAATACCATTTTTGGCAATGTTACGCAGTACAGCATTTATAAGTCCCGATGCGAAGGCACAACCGTTTGCTTTTGAGAGCTTGACACTCTCATTAACAGCAGCGGATTCAGGCACCTTATCCATAAATAAGAGTTGATACGCACCAAGTCTGAGAATCGTAAGAACCTGCGGTTTAAGCTTTTTGAGCGGCTGTTTAAGGTTAGCGGCAAGCTGAAAATCGAGGGTATATGAGGACTCCAGCACGCCGTAGACAAGAGCACTTACAAACGCAGCATCAGACTCCGCAAATTCTACGTTTAACAGAAAACTGTCAACCGTCAGATTGGAATAAGATGAATCTTTTTGAATTTTACATAAAATTTCGAAAGCTGTCTGCCGTGCATTTTTCATTATCTTCTCCGATTAAAGCGCAGAACAAGTCTGAGCAAGTTAGCAAGCGAAACAAGAAGTGCCGTAACATAAGTCATTGCCGCAGCAGTGAGAACTTTTTTGGCACCGCCTATTTCATCCTCCTGAAGCATATTTGTTTCTTCTATAACCTTTACCGCTCTTTTGCTTGCATTCAATTCAACAGGTAAGGTTATAAACTGGAACAGTGCAATAAATGAATATAAGATAAGTCCGATTGAAACAAGCGGCTCAAAGCCCATAATATAACCTATCATTGCAAGCGGTATACCAAGCCACGAACCGATATTACAAACCGGAAGCACTGAATTACGTATTTTTATAGGTGCATACCCTTGTGCATGCTGAACAGCGTGACCTGCTTCATGACAGGCAATGCCGATTGCCGCAACACTGTTGCTATCGTATACACCTTGCGACAGCCTGATAACATTAGACCTCGGATCAAAATGGTCAGACAGTTTACCGGACGGTGAAAGCTCAATTCTTACGTCTGTCACACCGTAATGATAAAGCATTCGTGCAGCTGCCTGTGCACCGGTAAGACCTCTTGATGCAAATACCTTTGACTGCTTGGTATAGGTAGATTTGACCATAACCTGAGCAATCAACGAAAGGACAACCATAGGCACAACAAGCAGCAAATAATATTGATCATAATAAAGAAAATACATACGATTGCCTCCTTACCTTTAATTTTGTTTCTTATAATATTGTTCCTTTTTCAATTTTAAAACCACGCAGGAAATCTGCGGCATTAAGCTTATTTTTTCCCTGTGCCTGAAGCTGTGTTATGCTGACCGCATTACCGTCACCGCAGCAAATAATCAACTCATTATCTGCTTTAACAACCTCACCTGCCTGCTTAGAACATTTGCCTGCAAGGCGTGAACCGTAAAGCTTTACAATTTTTTCATTTATAACCGTTGTTGCAACGGGCCACGGCTCAAGACCGCGTATATGATCGTGCACCTGCTGTGCACTTTTTGACCAGTCAACAGGCGAAAGGCTTTTATCAAGCATTGATGCATAGGTAGACTGAGAATCATCCTGCTTTACGGGATTAAGTGCACCGTTTTCCATAGCCTCCATTGTCTCGATAAGAAGCTCTGCACCGAGAACCTTAAGTCTGTCAAACAGCTCTCCTGAAGTTTCATCAGGTAGAATATCGGTCTTTTTAACAAGCAATATGTCACCTGTATCAAGACCTGCATCAAGCTGCATTGTTGTAACACCCGTCTCCTTTTCACCGTTGATAACCGACCACTGAATGGGAGCGGCTCCGCGGAGCTTAGGAAGAAGCGATGCGTGTACATTTACACAGCCGTATTTCGGTATATCAAGCACACGTTGAGGTATAAGCTTACCGTAAGCCACAACAACAATGAGCTCGGGAGCAAGCTTTTCAAGCAGCTCAGCAGCCTCACCGTCTTTGAAAGAAACGGGTTGATATACGTCCAGACCAAGTTCAAGTGCACGAGCTTTTACTGCGGGAGGAGTCATAATCTGTTTTCTACCCTGAGGCTTATCAGGCTGTGAAAAAACACCGACAACCTCATGACCTTTTCCGACGAGAATATCAAGACAGTCCACAGCAAAATCGGGAGTGCCCATAAATACTACTCTCATTTATTTGCCCTCCTTAGCTATCAATTATTCTGGTTAGGTGACAGTCTGTCAATGTAAAGATTACCGTCAAGATGGTCAATCTCGTGGCAAAAAGCTCTTGCCTTAAGGCCCGTACCTGAGTAAAAAAACCACTTACCTTCTCTGTTCTGAGCTTTTACTTTAACACTCATCGGTCGGAGAGTAACGCCGCTTTCTCCCGGAAGCGAAAGACAGCCCTCAACCTCTTCCTGTACACCTTCACGCTCAATAATTTCGGGGTTTACAAGCTCAATAAGGCCGTCACCGCAATCAATAACTACAACACGTCGGAGTACACCGACCTGAACAGCGGCAAGACCGACACCCTCTGCCTTATACATAGTATCAATCATATCGTCAATAAGAGTTGAAAGTCTTTCATCAAAACTCTCAACTACCCTGCTCTTTTTTCTAAGCAAAGGATTTTCTTTTGTAATAATATTACGGATTGCCATAATTTCGCCTCATTTATTTATAGTATGCTCTCCGGATTTATATCCGCAAAGACACTTACATCGTTAAATTTTGTATCTTTTCCGAAATTAACCAACAGTTCTGACATAAAGCTGCGGAAGCTCGAATTATTTTTGCATTTTACAATCATACGGTATCTGTATTTTCCGCTGATTTTGGATATCCTGGGTTGCATAGGGCCAAGAACAATAAGCTTAAGGCTGGGATATTTTTCACTCGCAGACGCTTTGAAGCTGTTAAAAAACAGCTTAGCGGCAATACGTACTTTATTCTCATCTGTTCCCGAAAAACCAACTACGCAAAGG
>JAZSEX010000093.1:0-7929 GCA_045531935.1 Acutalibacteraceae bacterium
TAAACCTGAACAACCTCTTTACCTGCAACGTCACCTGTATTTGTAACAGTTACGGCAATAACAACGCTGTCACCGTCGACACCGCAGAGCTTACCGCTAAGAGCAAAGCTTGTATAGGAAAGGCCGAAACCGAAAGGATAACGGACAAGGTCTTTTTTACCGGGAAGAGTTTCAAAATAACGATAGCCTACATAGATATCCTCCGAGTAATCTACGTGATCAAAGCACTCCCAGAAATCATCTTTACAGGGATAGTAATCGTAGGATTTAGCTATAGTATCGGCAAGTTTACCCGAGGGATTGACATCGCCGCAGAGGATATCGGCAACAGCCGCACCGCCCTCAAGACCGCCCTGCCAGGACATAAGAAGAGCCTTGACGGAATCGTTCTCTGCGAAGTATTCGCAGTCTACTGCTGCACCCGAATTGATTACGACAATTACTTTTTTGAAGAGCCTGCCTGCTTTATCGATGATATCTTTTTCGATATCGGAAAGGTACCAGTCGCCTGCCTGCGGTCTGCGGTCAACACCCTCGGCTGAAAAGCGGCTGATAGTAATAATTGCTGTATCTGCTTCGTTTGCGGCAGACTCGATAAGCTCATCAGGCACTGCGGGCTCTTTTACGTGCATACTTGCAAAAGTGTCGTATGTCATATCGTCACGCTTGGTGCAGAACTCCATTGCATTGACAATATCCCAGGTTGCGTTGATCTGTGCCTGTGTAGGAATATTAACGCTTTCACGCTTGACATAATCTTTATAAAACTCAACAAGAGGCATATAAATGCTTACATCTTTTTCGCAGAAGCCTTCGTAGATGTTACGGATATAAGGTACGTTGACGTCGCCGCTTCCGCCGCCGCCCTTTATGTATTCGATAGTTGCTTTACCGAAGAGAGCAACTTTCTCACCTTTCTTAAGAGGCAGAGCACCGTTTATATTCTTAAGCAGTACCATACCCTCGGTTGCTGCACGGCGTGAAAGCTGAGTATGCTTGGGAGAAGCTGTTACACAGCGGCCGTCCTCACCCAGAGGAATACATGGCTGATATTTAAATCTTGCAAATCTTTCCATTTTTCAAATCCGTCCGTTTCTTTTTAAACTTAGTTTTATTATAACATATCTTAATCTACCGTCAAGAGAAAACCGCCGGTTTTCACCGACGGTTTTTACACTTATTTATTCTTGTTCTGTGAGGACTGGTTGTTGTTCTTCTGAGCCTGGTTGTTGTTCTGGCTGTTGTTCTGCTTGTTATTCTGCTTCTCCACTGTATTTCACCTCCGAATTAAGCGGTAAAAACAGTTTAACCTGAAAACAGAATATTATTCAGAAATCACACAAGCTTTTTACCGAATGCAATATCGGTATCGTAAATATCAAGCTCTTCAAAGCCGTATTTTTTATAGAAGTTATTTGCAGTTGTATTGGCTGTGCCTGTGGTGAGCATAACGCCCTTGATGCCTTTGGCGGCAAGGTGCTCACTGAGTGCGGCAACAAGCTTACCGCCGAAACCGCCACGCTGATAAGCGGGAAGAATATCGATATGAAGATGTGCTGGATAATCCGCTTTAAACTTTTCGTGAAGAAGATAAGCTGTTTTTGCCCAGCTTATACGGCCTTCGCCAAGGTGCAGTAACCTCGGGAAATATTCCTCATCAAACTTTGCCTTGAATTTATCGTAATTCTCTGCACAAATGATATAACCGACAGCTTTGCCGTCATTATCAAGCACAAAGCAGTTTTCCGGCTCCTGCTCTATGTAATACTCGCAGAAAGTGTGGAGCACAAACTCGCAAAGGCTTTCTGACATATCGTTATCTTCTTCACTGTTAAGACAGGTATAACAAACATCATCATAATCTTTCTCTTCGTATTTTCTGATTGAAAGCATATAACATCCTCCGATTTGAACTTTTTTCGTTTTGTTAATAATAATATTACAAATACTATACAAAAAAATCAAGCATTATATTTGAATTTTTAGAAAAATAGTGTATAATGAATTAGTAATTTTATAGGAGGTGTGATATGAACACTGATAAAATTGTAAGAAAAGCTATTGAAGCACTTTCCAAAACCGTAATTTCTCTTATGCCAAAGAGTTACTTTACTTCGGATGAAAATGCTAACAAATATATGCTCACAGGTGATAAGAAATTCAGCGACAAGGCAGGAAGCTGCTACACCTGCGGATTCGGCAAGGCTGTACTTACCCCTGACGATGTTGATTCGGGCAGATATTTTATTGCAGGTTATGATTCCAACCACCCTGCAAAAGGCGTTATGGATGACATATATTCACGAGCAGTTTATATCGACGACAATACCGGCAGAGGCGGTGTTGTGATGTGTGCGGTTGATGCTGTAGGCATAAGCCGCAAAGATATAAACGATATACGAAAAGCAGTAATTGAAAGCAAAAAGATACCGAATCTTAAATCAATCAACATCTGTGCTACACATTCACACGCTGCAATAGATACTCAGGGACTCTGGGGCGAAAAGATTTACAAAAGCGGCAGAGATGAAACTTTTATGACTGAGCTTAAAAAGCGTACCGCTTCCGCAATCATATCGGCATACGAAAGCCGCAAGGACGGTAAGCTTTACCTTGCTTCGAAAGAAACGGAAGATTTTCAGTTTGACTGCAGGACTCCTGATACATATGACTGCACATTCACCCGTCTGCGTTTTGAGCCGACAGATAAAAGCGGCTGCATATACCTGCTCAATTTTGCGTCGCACGCAGAGCTTATGGGTGACAAAATCACCGAAATCAGTGCTGACTTCCCCGCTTATATGATTAAGGAAATTGAAGAAAAGAATCCCGGAGCAAACGCTGTATTCTGCAACGGTGCTATCGGCGGTATGATTTCTGCAAAAGAGATAAAAAAGATTTACCGTAACGAAATTGATTGCGTAGCATACGCTAAAAATTTCGGCAAAATGCTCGGTGAGCTTTCAAATTCACTCACCGATGAAAAAGAGCTCGAGCCGATTATCAACGTAAGCTCCGTACCCGTAAAAATAAAGGCACAGAACTTTGTGCTCATACTCGCAAGACTTCTCAAGGTGCTCAACAACGATATAGCACGCTGTGAAAAGAGAAGTGTAGCCGCAATACATACAGAGGTAGGCTATCTTGAGCTTGGCAAAGGTGACGTAGGTATATATCTCATACCCGGTGAGCTTTTCCCTGAGCTTTACAACGGTGAATTCCTCAGTGCCGAAGAATCCGGCACAGGTAAAGCCGCTGACTACAAGATATTAAGCAAAATGGGCGGCGCAAAACACCACTTCGTTATAGGTCTTTGCAACGATGAGCTCGGCTACATAATACCCGATAACGACTTCGTGCTCAACGAAAGAATGCCGTACATCAACAAAGGTGTCGACAAATTTGACCGGAGCCACTATGAAGAAACAAACTCAACCGGTCGTGAAACCGCACGCACACTGCTCGAAACTATGGATAAGCTTATATCCTCAATCAGATAAGGAGTGTATTACCAAATGAAAAAACCAGTAAAATCAGTCATTTCCTTTATACTGGCAAGCGTTATGCTTTTCTCAATGGGTACGTCTGCATTTGCGGCAGACGGTCAGCCGGCTGACAACACAGGCGTAATAATAGCAACAAACCTTGTAAATTCTGTTCTCAACGGTGTATTCAGCCTTCTCAGTTCATTATTCCCGACATCTTCCATTCCCACTGCAGAAGAATACTTCGCAGGTGAAAGTGAAAACTTTTACGAAGGTACGGAGGAATTCATCAAAACTCCTGCTGAAGATGCAAAGTGGAGCCTTGGCTTTGACGACGAAAGCATAGTACCCGAAAAGCTTGCTGACGGCTCAAAGAAATACTACACAGGCGGATATTTCACACAGCAGGTAGACACTCTTTACGATGACCAGAAGGTACACGCTATAGCACTCAACGACGGTTCCGACAGAGGTACGGCAATTTTTGCAACTATAGACGGTATAGGTGTAAGTAATGCCGATATCCGTGCAATCAGAGCACGTGCTGAAGAAAAAATAAAGGCAGAGGGTCTTAAAAGTGACATAGTTGCTATAAACATCAACGCAACGCACTGCCACACTGTTGTTGACACACAGGGTATGAGCCTTATGCTTATCCCTCAGATATTCATCAACATCGCTGCCAACATACCTTTCTTAAAGCCGATAAGAAGTATTGACCGCGGATTCCTCGAAACAATGATTGACGGTGCGGCTGAAGCTATTGCCAACGCATATATGGGCATGGAAGAAGGCTCACTCTATTACTTTGAAACTGAGCGTATTGCCCGTGACGACGAAAAAGGCATATATCAGGATGACGAATACTCATACCTTCGTAACAAGCGTTACGACACAGAAGGATATCAGAATTTCTTCGCCTGCTTCAAATTTGTGCCCGACAACGCAGAATCACGCTCAACCGTATTTACAAATATCGGTGCACACCCGACAACAATAAACCGTGCTACTACAAAGCTTTCTGCAGACTTCCCTGCATATATGGAGAAGAAAATCAACGAAAGCGGCAGTAACTTTATGTTTATTCAGGGTGCACAGTCGCCGGTTTCCGTAAGAAAAGACGGTGTTGAAACAGAATCCGTACTGAATGAAGTTAACGCTGAAATTGAGGCTGACCCCTCGGTTGAAGATTACAGAGCGGCAAAAACACTCGGTTATGAATTTGCAAGACTCATCATTGAAGGCTCAGAAAATGCAACAGAGGTTGCTCCCCTTCTCAACGTGAGAATGTCGGAAATTAAAGTTAAGCTTGATATCGGTCTGTTACAGCTTGGTGCAACATCACAGCTTCTCGGCTTCACAACGGTCAAGGACAGTGAAAGTCAGAGCGGCTATTCAATAATCACAGAGGTCGGTTATATTGAGCTTGGCACAGATATAGTAATGCTTACAGTACCCGGTGAGCTTGTACCTCAGCTTGTTTTCGGCAACGTTGTTGACAAGACAGAAGCTTACCTCGGCAAAGACTGGGAAATTGACTGTACTGCAGATATCATCGGTGAGGACAAAACCGTACTTGTAATGGGTCTTTGCAACGATGCTATAGGCTACATTGTACCCGACAACGATTACGCTCCCTTTATTGCAGACTCACTCTGGAACACCGAAATGGGCGAAAAGCTTTGGGGCGAATACCACAGACACTATGAAGAGATGCTCTCTGCAGGCAGTACTGCGGCTTCTTCTGTAATGACGGCACTCAACGCACTTGCCGAAGAAGCACAATAACACAACGAAACGGAGTTTTTGTTTTGAAATACTATCTCGGAATTGACGGAGGCGGCACTCGCACTACAGCCGCTGTATCTGACGAAAACGGAAAGCTGATACTGAAAAAAGAAGGCAAAACAATCAACTTTTATTCCGTCGGAATGGAGGTTGCACGAGATAACCTCGACAGCCTTGTGAGTGAAATATGCAAAGAGCTTGATTGTGACGGATTTGAAGGTGCTTTCATCGGTTGCTCTGCACTTGATGACAAAGCTGATGAAGCTACACTGAAAGCACTTTGCGGTAACATAAAAGCAAAAGCTATTGAAATGAACAGCGACCTTTATATTGCACTCAAATCAATGGGAGATATTGAGTGCCCCTGTGTTGCGGTATGCGGCACAGGCTCAATGGCAACAGGTACTGACAAAGACGGCAACACGGTTGTTTCGGGAGGTTGGGGTCACATAATAGGTGACGAAGGCTCCGGCTATGCAATAGCGATAAACGCACTTAAAGTCTGCTGTGAGCTGTGCGACAAAGGCGAAGCCTCTCCCCTGCTTGATGCGGCTGAAAGCTACTTTGGCGTATCGGATTTCCGCAAGGCTATAGATATTATCTACTCACCCGAGACGACAAAAGACGCTCTTGCAGGCTTTGCGGCAGACGTAGGCAAACTTGCACTGACAAATAACACGGCAAAAGATATAGTTATATCGGAAGCAAAGGCTTTTGCAAGGACGGTGCTTATACTGCTTGATAAAATCGGTTACTGTACGGCACTCGGTCTTTACGGCGGAGTTTTTGTTCACAACTCACTTTTCACCGAAACATTTAAAAGTATTATAAAATCCGTTTATTCCGATATTGAAATCAGACTTCTCACAGTGCCGCCTGAAGAAAGTGCACTTGAGCTTGCGAGGAAACTTAAATGAAAAAATATCTTGAATACATAGAAACTGCAAAAGGCATTATTGAAAAAATCAGCGCTGACGGTGCACCGTCGATTGAGAAAGCGGCAGAGATTTTTGCCGACACGCTGATTGGCGGCAAAAAGGTTTTTCTTTTCGGTACGGGTCACTCACATATGCTCTCCGAAGAGCTGTTTTACCGTGCAGGCGGTCTTGTAAACATTCAGCCGATTCTTGTTGAGCCGCTCATGCTTCACATATCTGCAAGTGAAAGCACAAACGCAGAGCGTGTTGAGGGCTACGCAGAGAAGATTTTTGCCGACTACGGTATGGCTGAGGGTGATACGGTTGTAATCATATCAAACTCGGGCAGAAACGGTGTAATCGTAGATATGGCTCTGCTTTGCAAAGAGAAAAAGCTGAACGTAATTGCACTGACTAACCTTGAGCACACGTACGCAGGTGCTTCACGCCACAAGAGCGGCAAGCGACTTTGCGAAATTGCAGATATAGTGCTTGACAACTTCGGCTGTGTAGGTGATGCGTGCGTAGAGGTTGACGGAATTGAGGGCAAAATATGCCCCACTTCAACCGTAACGGGTGCACTCATACTCAACGCTATAGTTGCCGAAGCTGTTGACATTTGCGCAAAGAAAGGTTTCAAACCTGAGCACTTTGCAAGCTCAAACGTTGACGGCGGCGATGCGATAAACAACGCACTGATAAACAAATACAAAAAGGAGATAAGACACCTTTGATTTATCCGAAGATACAGAAAAATCACCTTGACGGCAACGCTGTAAACGTAAGCAGTGTCAGAATCAGCGGCGATTACAAAGAAAATGCAGAAAAGGTATTAGGCTATTACGGCATTGATACCGATGGCGGCTATGACATTGAAATAGAAATAAGCGATACCAGAAAGACAACATATATTGAAGAGCTTTCAGCTTTGAGTAATGAGAAGTATTTCATCACAGTTACAAGTGAAAAAGCTGTGATTGAATCCGCAACAAAACGCGGTATATTCAGAGCAGCACACACACTTGCAAAGCTGATAAAAAAAGGTGAACTGAAAGAAGGCAACATCGAAGATTACCCGATGTTCCGAAAACGTGGATACATCGAGGGATTTTACGGTGAGACCTGGGAGCGTGACTGCCGAATTTCCGTAATGGAGCTTATGGCAGGCTACGGAATGAACACATTCTACTACGCACCCAAGGACGATATATATCACCGTGAGAAATGGCGTGAGCCATACCCTGAAAAAGAGCTGAACGAGCTGAAAGAACTATATGAAACAGCAAGTGAAAACGAGCTTGATTTTCATTGGTGCATCGGCCCCGGTCTCACCTACTGCTACACATCGGACTCGGATTTTGAAAAGCTGATTAATAAATTTAAAAACGTGTACTCAATCGGTGTAAGGGGCTTCGGTCTGCTGCTTGATGATATTCCCGACGAGTTCCAGTACGAGGATGACGCAAAGGCATTTGACGGCATTGTCGATGCACACATCGACCTTATAAACCGCACGTATGCCGCACTCAAGGAGTTTGACAGCTCAATCACAATGACTGTCTGTCCGACCCAGTATCACGGCAACGAAACCGAATACTACATAACAAAATTCGGCAACGGTATACCTGCCGACGTGAGCTTATTCTGGACAGGCGCTGAAATATGTTCACGCGTACAAACTTCACGAGAAGCAGACGGATTCCTCAGAAGCACAAGCCATAAGCCGCTTTACTGGGACA
>JAZSEX010000014.1:0-13069 GCA_045531935.1 Acutalibacteraceae bacterium
GTTGTCTTACCATGGTCAACGTGACCGATGGTACCAATGTTTACGTGGGGTTTGGTTCTTTCGAATTTTGCCTTTGCCATTGGAAATTTCCTCCTTTTTGGAAATAATTAATTATTTTAGGATTCTGCATATAGCAGATTCATTTTAACAATTCCTGAAAGGAATTGCAAGTGTTTTAAGAAAAATTATAGGTTAAATACTTAGTTTGCGCTTCTTTCTTTAACAACTGCCTCGGCAATTGACTTGGGAACCTGCATATAGCAGTCGGGCTCCATTGCATACTGACCAC
Organism: Acutalibacteraceae bacterium; assembly: GCA_045531935.1. GTDB lineage: Bacteria > Bacillota > Clostridia > Oscillospirales > Acutalibacteraceae > UBA8612. The sequence continues at coordinate 290 of JAZSEX010000014.1, forward strand.
GGCCCTGTGTCTTGGAACGAAGGTCTGTTGCATAACCGAACATTGATGAAAGCGGAACCTGTGCATTAACCTGAGTGATGCCGTTACGTGTTTCGGTACCCTGAATGAGACCTCTACGAGATGTAACGTCACCCATAACGTCACCGAGATATTCGTCGGGAACGATAACTGCAAGCTTCATCATAGGCTCGAGAAGAACGGGATTAGCTTTACGCATAGCGTCCTTGAATGCCATTGAACCTGCAATCTTGAAGGCCATTTCAGAGGAGTCAACCTCGTGGTATGAACCATCGTAAAGTGTTACCTTAACGTCAACAACGTTGTAGCCTGCAAGTACACCGGTCTGCATAGCGCCCTTGATACCTGCTTCTGCGGGACCGATGAATTCCTTCGGAACTGCCCCGCCGACAACAGCGTTGACGAACTCGTAACCCTTGCCGGGGTTGGGCTCGATCTTGATCTTGACATGGCCGTACTGACCGCTACCACCGGACTGACGCTTATACTTAGTATCCTGGTCAGCCATGGTGCTGATTGTTTCACGGTAAGCAACCTGGGGCTTACCGATATTTGCCTCAACCTTGAACTCACGAAGAAGTCTGTCAACGATGATTTCGAGGTGAAGCTCACCCATACCTGCGATAATGGTCTGACCTGTCTCTTCATCAGTGTAGCACTTGAAGGTCGGGTCTTCCTCAGCCAGCTTCTGAAGGGCAATACCCATCTTCTCCTGACCTGCTCTGGTCTTGGGCTCGATAGCGACACGGATAACGGGCTCCGGGAACTCCATTGATTCAAGGATAACCGGATGGTTCTTATCACAAAGTGTGTCACCTGTAGTTGTGTTCTTAAGGCCGACAACAGCAGCGATATCGCCTGCATAGCAGCAGTCGATCTCTTCACGCTTGTTGGAGTGCATCTGCAGGATTCTGCCCATACGCTCGTTCTGGCCCTTAACAGAGTTATAAACTGTTTCACCGGCATTTATCTTACCCGAGTAAACTCTGAAGAAGCAGAGCTTACCAACGAAGGGGTCTGTAGCGATCTTGAATGCAAGAGCTGCAAACGGCTCATCGTCGGAAGAATGTCTTACCTCTTCCTCCTCGGTGTCGGGGTTTACACCCTTGATAGCTTCAACGTCTGTGGGAGCGGGCATATAGTCGATGATAGCATCGAGAACCTGCTGAACACCCTTGTTACGGTAGGAAGTACCGCAAACAATGGGGACCATAGCGTTGCTGATTGTTGCTTTACGGATGCAAGTCTTGATCTCTTCAACAGTGAGCTCCTCACCGTCGAAGAATTTCATCATAAGCTCGTCATCCTGCTCAGCTACCTTTTCGATGAGCTCATCGTGGTATTTCTGAGCGATTTCCTTCATGTCTTCGGGAATCTCTTCGATTCTCTCGTCGAGACCCTTATCGTCATAGTAGACAAAAGCACGCATCTCAACAAGGTCAATCATGCCCTTGAAGTTTGATTCGGAACCGATGGGGAGCTGAATCGGTACAGCATTACACTTAAGTCTGTCCTTAATCATATTAAGAACATTGTAGAAATCTGCACCTGTGATGTCCATCTTATTGACGTAGATCATTCTCGGAACACGGTACTTATCTGCCTGACGCCAAACAGTCTCAGACTGGGGCACAACGCCGCCCTTAGCGCACATAACAGTAACAGAACCGTCGAGAACTCTGAGCGAACGCTCAACCTCAACAGTAAAGTCAACGTGACCGGGAGTATCGATGATGTTAACTCTGTGATTCTTCCAGAAGCAAGTTGTTGCAGCAGATGTGATAGTGATACCACGCTCCTGCTCCTGCTCCATCCAGTCCATTGTTGCTGTACCGTCGTGGGTTTCACCGATCTTATGTGTCTTACCTGTGTAGAACAGGATACGCTCGGTGGTTGTAGTTTTACCGGCATCGATGTGGGCCATGATACCGATATTTCTGGTCATTTCCAAAGATACCTGTCTTGGCATATTATCCTCCGTTTGCCGCGTATAATGGTTTACGCTGAAAGTAGGTTTCCGGTAAGATTACCAACGGAAATGTGAGAAAGCCTTGTTGGCTTCTGCCATCTTGTGGGTATCTTCCTTCTTCTTGAATGCAGAACCTGTCTCGTTTACTGCGTCGAGGATCTCGTTTGCAAGTCTCTCCTTCATTGTTCTTTCAGAACGCTGACGGCTGTAAAGTGTGATCCAACGCAGACCGAGTGTCTGTCTTCTCTCGGGACGAACCTCCATGGGAACCTGGTAGGTTGCACCGCCGACACGGCGAGCCTTAACCTCGAGAACGGGCATTACGTTTTCCATAGCTGCCTCAAAAACCTCAAGGGGCTCCTTGCCTGTCTTTTCCTTAACGATATCGAATGCGTCGTAAACAATCTTCTGAGCGACGCCCTTCTTACCGTCGTACATAACGCTGTTGATTAAGCGTGTTACAAGTTTTGAGTTGTAAAGCGGATCGGGCAAAACATCACGTTTTGCAATCTGGCCTCTTCTTGGCACTTCGCTTCCCTCCTTCACAAATATAATGATATCATAGGTACTCGAGTGACTAAATTCTCGTGGCGCCAATGGGAGAGCAGATATAATGTATATATATAACTCTCGCATTGGTTGCGTTCAGGCCTATGCACTGAACACAGCCTGCAAAGAAGAATTTTGTCTGATTAATTGCTCCGTCTGACAAAAAACGGAATTACTTTTTGGCTGCCTTCGGACGCTTTGCACCGTACTTTGAACGGGACTGCATTCTGCCGTTAACACCCTGGGTATCAAGTGTACCACGGATAATGTGGTAACGAACACCGGGAAGGTCCTTAACACGGCCGCCACGGATAAGAACTACGCTATGCTCCTGCAGGTTGTGACCTACACCAGGAATGTAAGCGGAAACTTCGATACCGTTTGTAAGACGTACTCTGGCGATCTTACGAAGAGCTGAGTTGGGCTTCTTGGGTGTTGCGGTCTTAACTGCTGTGCAAACGCCTCTCTTCTGCGGAGAATCCTTATCTGTCATGATGTTCTTATGGGAGTTGAGACCCTTAAGAAGAGCGGGAGCCTTCGGCTTCTTGATGATAGTTTCTCTGCCGTTGCGAACAAGCTGATTAAAGGTTGGCAACAGTTGACATCTCCTTTCTTGTATAATTTCTATAAAAAAGCCTTACGCCGACCGCTCCTTTTTATGAAGAGCGACCAGCAGACTTCTCTAACATGGCACAGTTTACTATTCTAACACCAAACAGCGGATTTTGTCAACACTTTTCACAAAGTTTTATTTAAAAATTCGTAAGTTTAAACAAAAAAAAAATCGTACCGTAAACTCATAACACAGTTAATATTGGCATTTACGCAACTATGCTAAACACCAATTCATTACGAATTTCAGAAAAATCAAGTGCAGCTTTACAGTTAAAATACAAGGAGGGTATTATGAAAAAACATAAATACCCTCCTTAATTTAATTCAGATTACTCTGCATCGCCTGCAGGAACAGTCTCTTCCTCAGCAGCTGTGGGATAAATCTCAACATCGCTGTAACACTTCATACCTGTACCTGAGGGAAGAAGCTTACCGATGATAACATTTTCCTTAAGACCCATGAGGTGGTCTGTCTTGCCCTTGATAGCGGCATCTGTAAGGACTCTTGTTGTTTCCTGGAAGGAAGCTGCAGACATAAATGAATCTGTAGCAAGTGAAGCCTTTGTGATACCGAGGAGCATTGTTGTGCCTGTAGCCTCACGAAGCTTCTCGCCTGTCTCCTGCTCAAGAGCACGGATCTTGTTGTTAGCGTCGATGATTTCACGGGCATCAACTGTTGTGCCGGGAAGAAGATGTGTATCGCCTTCTTCGACAACCTTTGTCTTTCTCATCATCTGGCGTACGATAACCTCTATATGCTTATCGTTGATATCAACACCCTGTCCGCGGTATGTGCGCTGAACTTCCTTGATGAGGTAATCGTGTACAGCCTCAACACCGAGTACAGCAAGGATATCGTGCGGGTTACGTGAACCCTCTGTGATATCGTCACCCTTCTTGATGCGCTGACCGTCCTTAACGCAGATACGAAGACCGTATGTGATAAGGTAGCTGCGCTCCTCACCCTCTTCTGCATTTCTGACAACAACGTACTGGCTGTTCTTGACCTTCTCGATTGAAACGATACCGTCGATTTCGCTGATGATAGCGAGAGTCTTGGGCTTACGTGCTTCAAAGAGCTCTTCAACTCTGGGAAGACCCTGTGTAATATCGGCCTGAGAAGCAACACCACCGGTGTGGAACGTTCTCATTGTAAGCTGTGTACCGGGCTCACCGATTGACTGAGCAGCGATGATACCGACAGCCTCACCAACTGTAACGGGATCGCCTGTTGCAAGGTTGGAGCCGTAGCACTTGATACATACGCCGTGCTCTGCCTCACAAGTGAGGAGTGAACGGATCTTGATCTTTGCCTTCTCGCCTTCGGGAGTGTGTGCTCTGACATAGTCGGCAACCTTCTTACCGTCTTCCTCTGTCATCATTGCATCACAGCTCATTACAAGCTCGCCTGTTGCCTCGTCAACGAGATCCTCAAGCAGGTATCTGCCTGTAAGACGCTCGGAGAGGTCTTCAATAACTCTGTGTCCGTCATCGATATCGTAGACATAGACACCGTCGTGGCAATGGCAATCCTCATCGTGGATGATAACGTCCTGAGAAACGTCAACAAGACGACGTGTAAGGTAACCTGAGTCAGCTGTACGAAGAGCTGTATCGGCAAGACCTTTACGTGCACCACGTGAAGAAATGAAGTATTCGAGGATGTTAAGACCCTCTCTGTAGTTTGCTCGAATCGGAATTTCGATAGTCTTACCTGCTGTGTTAGCGATAAGACCACGCATACCTGCGAGCTGACGAAGCTGGCTATCGTTACCACGGGCACCGGAGTCAAGCATCATATTGATGGGGTTGTAGGGATTAAAGCCGTCTTTAAGAGCCTTAGCAACCTTGCTTGTACACTGCTCCCATGTTTCGACAACGTCTTTATAGCGCTTATCATTACTGATAAGACCCTTTCTGTATTTCTTTGTGATAGAGTCAACTCTTGCTTCAGCTTCAGCAAGGTAACCTGCCTTCTCCTGCGGGATAGTAGCATCAAATACAGAAACTGTAAGACCTGAAATTGTGGAGTACTTATAACCCTGAGCCTTGATCTTATCAAGAACCTCAGCTGTTACTGCTGTACCGTGCTTCTTGATACAGCCTTCGATAACGCGGCCGATTGTCTTCTTCTTTGCAATCATACTTACAGCCTTCTTGAATGCTGCATCGTCATCCTTGATTGCTTCGAAATCGACGTCGCTGATATCACCGAACTCAAGCTTGAACATATCGTCCTCAGTCTTACGCTCGATAAGGCCGAGATCCTGCGGAATGGGATCGTTGAAGATAACACGGCCGAGTGTTGTCTGGAGGAACTTTGTGCAGAGCTTGCCGTTGATTTCTTTTGTCATACGGATCTTGATGATTGAATGAAGAGTGATATCACCCTCATCGTAAGCCATCATAGCCTCGTTGACGTCACGGAAGACCTTGCCCTGACCGGGTTCATCCTTCTTGACGAGAGTCATATAGTATGAACCGAGGATCATATCCTGTGTGGGAACAGCAACGGGCTTACCGTCTGAGGGCTTGAGGAGGTTGTTAGCAGCAAGCATAAGGAAGCGTGCTTCAGCCTGTGCCTCAGCCGAAAGGGGTACGTGAACAGCCATCTGGTCACCGTCGAAGTCAGCGTTGAAAGCTGTACATACGAGGGGATGAAGCTTGATTGCTCTGCCTTCAACAAGTACGGGCTCGAAAGCCTGGATACCGAGTCTGTGAAGTGTAGGAGCACGGTTAAGCATAACGGGATGGTCCTTGATGACTATCTCGAGTGCATCCCATACTTCAGGGTTTGCACGCTCAACCATCTTACGGGCTGTTTTGATATTGAGAGCAACCTTTGTTTCGAAAAGGCGCTTCATAACGAAGGGCTTAAAGAGCTCAAGAGCCATCTCCTTGGGAAGACCGCACTGATAAATCTTAAGCTCGGGACCGACAACGATAACCGAACGGCCTGAGTAGTCAACACGCTTACCGAGAAGGTTCTGACGGAAGCGGCCCTGCTTACCCTTAAGCATATCGGAAAGTGACTTGAGAGGACGGTTGTTGGGACCTGTAACGGGTCTGCCTCTTCTGCCGTTGTCGATAAGTGCGTCAACAGCCTCCTGGAGCATTCTCTTCTCGTTGCGGACAATGATGTCGGGAGCGCCGAGCTCGAGAAGCTTCTTAAGGCGGTTGTTTCTGTTGATAACTCTGCGGTACAGGTCGTTGAGGTCAGATGTTGCAAATCTGCCACCGTCGAGCTGAACCATAGGACGGATATCGGGGGGGATGACGGGAATAACATCCATAATCATCCACTCGGGCTTGTTGCCTGAATGCTTGAATGCATCGACAACCTCAAGTCTCTTGAGGATTCTTGCGCGCTTCTGACCGCTTGCATTAGCAAGGTCATTACGAAGCTGATCGTCAAGCTCGTTGATATCAATTTCGGAGAGAAGCTCCTTGATAGCTTCAGCACCCATGCCTGCACGGAAGCTGTCACCGTATTTTTCGTACCAATCGCCGTACTCTTTCTCGGAAAGAGTCTGATACTTGTTAAGGGGAGTATCACCGGGATCGATGACGATATACATTGCAAAGTAGAGAACCTTTTCAAGGTTTCTGGGAGATATATCAAGGATAAGACCCATTCTTGAGGGGATACCCTTGAAATACCAGATGTGGGAAACGGGAGCAGCAAGCTCGATGTGACCCATACGCTCACGGCGTACCTTGGACTTTGTAATCTCAACGCCGCAGCGCTCACAGACCTTGCCCTTATAGCGGATACGCTTATACTTACCGCAGTGACACTCCCAATCCTTCATGGGGCCAAAGATCTTTTCACAGAAAAGACCGTCTCTTTCAGGCTTGAGTGTTCTGTAGTTGATTGTTTCGGGCTTTTTGACTTCGCCATGTGACCATTCTCTGATCTTTTCGGGAGAAGCAAGAGCGATCTGTATAGATTCAAAGGTTATTTCGTTTGTATTGTTATCCATTAAAACGACCTCTTTTCTTTAGTTAAATTTTGAAGAACGGTTTGATTATTCGTCGAAGCTGTCGTCGCCGAGATCATCTGAGAAGAAATCGGGCTCAATTATATCTTCGCCCCAATCATCTGAATCGTCGCTCTGAGCGTCGCCGTCTTCAAATATGCCTTCGCCCTCCTGTGAATAGCCCTGAGCATCACCTGCATCGTTTACGGTGCTGAATGCTTCGCTGTCAACAATGTGGAGACCGACATCATCATCGTCAAATGACTGTCTGAGGTCAATTTCGTTACTGTCGCCGTCAAGAACCTTAACATCAAGACCGAGTGACTGAAGCTCTTTGATAAGAACCTTGAATGACTCGGGTACACCGGGCTTGGGTACGTTGAGACCCTTGACAATAGCCTTGTATGTGTTTACACGGCCGACAACGTCGTCTGATTTGACGGTGAGGATTTCCTGAAGGGTATAAGCTGCGCCGTATGCTTCAAGAGCCCAAACTTCCATTTCACCGAAACGCTGGCCACCGAACTGAGCTTTACCGCCGAGGGGCTGCTGAGTGATAAGTGAGTACGGACCTGTTGAACGGGCATGAATCTTATCATCAACGAGATGGAGAAGCTTGAGGTAATACATGATACCGACTGTTACGGGGTTATCAAACTGTTTACCTGTTCTACCGTCTCTGAGGATTGATTTACAGTCGCTGCGAAGCTGGAATACATCTTCCTCACGGAATTCTTCGCCGTTTTCGAGAGCCTTTGCTCTTGCAGCTTCCATAAGCTTTTCGTTAGCCATCTTGAAAGCTTCGATAATATCGTTTTCGTCTGCGCCGTCGAATACGGGAGTCATAACCTTAACGCCCATTGACTTAGCTGCAAAGCCAAGGTGAACCTCAAGGACCTGACCGATATTCATTCGGCTGGGAACGCCGAGGGGGTTAAGAACGATATCAAGCGGAGTACCGTCGGGCAGGAAGGGCATATCCTCCTGCGGAAGGATTCTGGAAACAACACCCTTGTTACCGTGGCGACCTGCCATCTTATCACCGACAGAGAGCTTACGCTTCTGAGCGATGTAGCAGCGTACAACCTTGTTTACGCCGGGGTTGAGTTCGTCGCAGTTTTCACGTGTGAACACTTCGACATCGACAACGATACCGTATTCACCGTGGGGAACACGAAGAGAAGTATCTCTGACCTCTCTTGCCTTTTCACCGAAGATTGCACGGAGAAGTCTCTCTTCAGCAGTCAGCTCAGTTTCACCCTTGGGTGTTACCTTACCGACAAGGATATCGCCGGAGTGTACCTCAGCACCGACGCGGATGATACCTTCTTCGTCGAGGTCTTTGAGCACATCGTCACCGACGTTGGGAATATCTCTTGTGATATCCTCCGGACCGAGCTTGGTGTCACGTGCTTCAAGCTCGTACTTTTCGATATGGATTGATGTATAAACATCGTTACGGACAAGCTTTTCGTTGATAAGAACAGCATCCTCGTAGTTGTAACCTTCCCAGGTCATAAAGCCGATAAGGGCATTCTTACCAAGGCTTATTTCACCGAGGTCTGTTGCAGGGCCGTCAGCGATAACTTCCATATAATCAACCTTCTGACCTGCCTTGACGACGGGACGCTGGTTGATACATGTGCCCTGGTTTGAGCGCTGGAACTTGATAAGCTCATACGTGTCAATCTCGCCTTCTGCGGTGAGAATCTCAATCTTGTCTGCGCTGACGTAAGAAACTGTACCTGCACGCTTTGCGACAAGAGAGACGTCTGAGTCAACAGCAGCCTTGTACTCCATACCTGTGGCAACGATGGGAGCATCTGTCTTGAGAAGCGGAACAGCCTGCTTCTGCATGTTGGAGCCCATGAGCGCACGGTTGGCGTCATCGTTCTCGAGGAAGGGAATCATAGCTGTTGCAACTGAAACAACCATCTTGGGAGAAACGTCCATAAAGTCAACTTTGCTTGTCTCGATATCGAGGAACTCGTCACGGTGACGTGCGTTGACTCTGGGATTCTTGAAGCGGTTGTTCTCGTCGAGAGGCTCGTTAGCCTGAGCGACGATGTAGTTATCTTCGACATCAGCTGTCATATAGACAACTTCGTCGGAAACAATACCGGTCTCCTTATCAACCTTACGGTAGGGAGCCTCGATAAAGCCGTAGTCATTGATTCTTGCGAATGTTGCAAGGTAAGAAATAAGACCGATGTTGGGACCTTCAGGAGTCTCGATGGGACACATACGGCCGTAGTGGCTGTAGTGAACGTCACGGACTTCGAAGCCTGCACGGTCACGTGAGAGACCGCCGGGACCGAGAGCTGAAAGACGACGCTTATGTGTCAGCTCTGAAAGCGGGTTGGTCTGATCCATGAACTGTGAAAGCGGTGAAGAGCCGAAGAACTCTTTGATAGCCGCAACAACAGGACGGATGCTGATAAGTGACTGAGGAGTAAGCTTGTCGCTGTCCTGAGCCTGGATTGACATACGCTCGCGTACGACTCTTTCCATTCTGGTGAAGCCGATTCTGAACTGATTCTGAAGAAGCTCACCTACGCAGCGGATACGTCTGTTACCGAGGTGGTCAATGTCATCCTTACTACCGAGACCGTTTGCAAGGCAGTTGAGGTAGTTGATAGAAGCAAAGATATCCTCACGGACGATGTGCTTCGGGATAAGTTCGTCGCAGCACTCAAGAAGCTTTGCAAGGATTTCCTCGTCTGTCCAGCCTTCGTCTGCTGCTGCATCAACGATGGGCTTGAGAGCTGCGAAGCTTACCTTCTCGTTGATTGCTGCATTCTCGAGCTGCTCCTTTGTGAACTGCGGGAAGTATGTGCCGATATCGACCATACCGTTGGAGATGATGCATACAGTCTTGCCGTCAAGGTCAACGTAAGCCTTGCTTACACCTGCCTGCTCGATTTCGTATGCCTTCTCCTTTGTGATGAACTCGCCGGGCTCTGCAAGGATTTCACCTGTTGCGGGGCTGACAATCATATCAGCAAGTGTGCAACCTGCAAGTCTGTCGGAGATAGCGAGCTTTTTGTTGTACTTGTAACGACCGACACGGGAGAGGTCGTAACGGTGTGGATCGAAGAAGAGGTTGTCAAGGTGAGTCTGAGCTGTCTCGATTGAGGGCGGCTCACCGGGACGAAGCTTGCGATATACCTCAAGGAGAGCTTCGCCTGCATTCTGCTTCTCATCCTTCTCGAGTGTTGCGTTGATACGGATATCATCGCCGAACATATCGAGAATATCCTGATTTGTACCCTCGCCAAGCTCAGTTCCGCAGAAGAGAGCACGAATGAAGGTAGTAACAAAAATCTTTCTGTTCTTATCGATTCTTACGTAGTAGAGGTCGTTCTGGTCGGTCTCAAACTCGAGCCATGCACCTCTGTTGGGGATAATCTGGGTTGTGTAAAGCTCTTTACCAACCTTATCGTGATCGATATCAAAGTAGACACCGGGTGAACGGACGAGCTGTGAAACAATAACACGCTCTGCACCGTTGATAACGAAGGTGCCGCTCTCTGTCATAATGGGGAAGTCACCCATAAAGACTTCGTTCTCTTTGATTTCGCCTGTCTCTTTATTATAGAGACGTGCAGTGACACGCATAGGTGCTGAGTAGCTTGCGTCACGCTTCTTACACTCGGCTATTGTGTACTTGGGCTTGTCTTCCATACGGAAATCGACAAACGTAAGCACGAGATTGCCTGTGTAATCGGTGATTTCATCGATATCGCGGAAAACCTCTCTCATTCCCTTTTCAAGGAACCACTGATAGGATTTCTTCTGGATTTCGATGAAGTTGGGCATTCCCATGACCTCATTGTTTCGGCCATAGCTCAGTCGCTCGATCTTGCCGTGCTTGATCATTTTGGCTGCTTTTGCCATAGGCTAATCACTCCATTCTTTTTGTATATCGCAGTTAGAAATTTAGCCGGGATTTGCTGAGTTTTTTGTGCGTTTCGCACAATCTCAAATGGACTTTTTGGTTAAGTCGCTATAAATCCATTTTAATTGTAATTTGGTATTATACGGCATTTTTTTAAGAAAGTCAATAGGTTTTTAAAGGAAAATTGAAACTTTTTTGCGATATTTTTTGATTTTTTTGTCAAAATGAGGCATTTTTGCTTTTTACGACAAAAACAAAAAATGCACACTTTCGCTCTGTATAGGCATTTAAAGCCTGAACACGAGGTAAAGTGTGCACAATATTTATTGTGTTTTATCAGCTTAATTTATTAAGGAATGCTTTTGTACGTTCGGATTTCGGATTGACAAGAACTTCCTCGGGTGTGCCCTGCTCTTCGATGACACCGTCTGCCATAAAGATGACCTTATCGGAAACGTGTCTTGCAAAATCCATTTCGTGAGTAACGATAACCATTGTACAGCCTGAATTCTTAAGCGACTTTATAACGTTGAGAACCTCCTGCGTAAGCTCGGGGTCGAGTGCAGAGGTAGGCTCATCAAAGAAAAGAATCTTCGGATTGAGCGCAAGTGCACGTGCAATAGCAACACGCTGCTGCTGACCGCCGGAAAGCTGGCAGGGATAGAAATCAACCTTTTCCTCAAGACCGACGCTTCTGATAATATCAAGAGCTTTCTTTTCAATATCTTCAACTGAGCCCTTCTTGAGCAAGGTGGGAGCAAGCGTAAGATTCTGCAATACGGTATACTGCGGGAAGAGATTGAAATTCTGAAAAACGAGACCGAAATTAAGTCTGTTTTCTCTCATCTTTTCATCTGAAAGCTTTGTTTTCTCACTGCTGTCAAACAGCACATCGTCATCAACCGTAACCTTGCCGCAATCTGCAATTTCAAGGAAGTTGAGACAGCGGAGCAGAGTTGTCTTACCACTGCCCGATGAGCCGATGATTGAAAGCACCTCACCCTTTTCAAGAGTAAAGCTTATATCTTTGAGGACTTCGGTTTTGCCGAAGCTTTTTCTTATATTACTTACTTCTAATATCGACATAATTTAACTCCTGAAATAGCTCAGTTTCTTCTCGACCTTACCGAGAACGATTGTAAGGATACCAACGAAAACAAGATAGAACACACCTGTAAAGAACAGAGGCCATACCAATGCTTTTGTTGCGGCAAGCTCCTTAGCGTTCTTTATAATCTCACAAACCATAATACAGTTAGCAAGAGCTGTATCTTTAATGAGGGTTATAATCTCATTTGACATCGGCGGAACGATACGCTGGATAACCTGCTTGAGAATAATCTTCTTGAAAATCTGTGACTTGGTGAGACCAAGCACATAACCTGCCTCATACTGGCCCTTCGATATAGACTCGATACCGCCTCTGTATATTTCAGAGAAGTAGCAGGCATAGTTAATTGTAAACGCAATCAAAACTGCCGTAATTCGGCCTGCATCAGAAATTCCGTATTCAATAAACATATACTTATCTACTTCACCGAAAATCTGGAAATCGAACAGCAAACCGGGGACATAGTAGATAATAAATATCTGAAGCATAAGAGGAATACCTCTTACAATCCAAACAAAAACCTTTGAAATTGACTTGACAACTTTAAAACGGCTCATTGAGCAGAAGGCTATAGGCAAACCAAGCGGTGCGCCGCAAAGCAGCGTCACCGCAAAGATAAGCAAAGATATTTTAAAGCCGT
>JAZSEX010000009.1:0-4896 GCA_045531935.1 Acutalibacteraceae bacterium
GAAGCCAGCTATTCCTTCGACGGCACAGCAACCGCTTTGCCGAGAAAAATGGGTGTACTTTTCAAGAAGCTTAAAGTACCCGTTGTTACTGTTATAACAAAAGGCGCTTTCACCAGAGACCCTCTGTACAATATGCTTCAGCTAAGAAAAGTAAACGTAACAGCTCACGTAAAATGTCTTTTTACGCCTGAAGAAATCAAAGCAAAATCAACCGCTGAGCTTGATGAAATGCTCGACAAAGAATTCTCGTTTGACAGCTTTAAATGGCAGAAAGAGAACAGAATCGAGATAAACGAGCCATTCCGTGCAGACGGATTGCACCGTATACTGTACAAGTGCTCCGAATGTGAAAAAGAGGGCAAAACAGAAGGAAAAGGCACGAAATTCACTTGCAGAAGCTGTGGCAAGGAGTGGGAGCTTACACCGCTCGGTGAATTAAGTCCCATAGGTTTCGAGTCAAAATTCACCCATATTCCCGACTGGTACGCATGGGAAAGAGAATGCGTAAAAGATGAGCTGATAAGCGGTAAATACAGCCTTGAAACAGACGTTAAAATAGGTATGATGGTAGACTACAAGGCGATATATATGGTTGGTGAAGGTCACCTGAGCCACAGCAACAACGGATTTACGCTTACAGGCTGTGACGGCAAGCTGAACTACACACAGAATCCGCTCGCAAGCTACGGACTGTACTCTGACTACTTCTGGTACGAGATTGGTGACGTAATATGTATAGGTAACAAAGATGCTCTTTACTACTGTTTCCCGAAGGAGAACACACCCGTTGCAAAAACCAGAATGGCAGCTGAAGAGCTATACAAAATAGCTAAAGCAAACAAGAAAAAGAAATAAAGTAAAAACGTCATTTCAACAATAAACGTTGAAATGACGTTTGCTTTTATATTTCCTGTCTGCCTTCAAGAGCACGCAGAAGCGTAACTTCGTCGGCATATTCAAGGTCTGCACCGACAGGCACACCGTAGGCAAGGCGGGTTGTAGCGATACCCATAGGCTTGAGAAGACGTGAAACGTACATAGCAGTAGCTTCACCCTCTACAGTCGGGTTAGTCGCCATAATTACTTCTTTTACTTCACCGCTGCCCATTCTTGCAATAAGCTCTTTGATACTCAGCTGCTCGGGACCGATACCGTTAAGCGGAGAAATAACACCACCCAAAACGTGATAAGTGCCGCTGAATTCGTGAGTACGCTCGATTGCAATAACATCTCTCGGGTCTTCTACAACGCAGATAACGGACTTGTCTCTGTCTGCACGGGCACAGATAGGACAAAGCTCATCCTCTGAAAGGTTGCAACATACCGAGCAACGGTGAATTTTTTCGTGAGCATCGAGAATTGCTTTTGCAAAATTCTTCGCCTGCTCATCACTCATATTCAGCACGTAAAACGCAAGACGCTGTGCTGTTTTATGGCCTATGCTCGGCATACGCTCAAACTGCTCGATAAGCCGTGCAAGGCTGGCTACTTCATATCCCATAATTAAAACAGACCGGGAATATTAAGGCCGCCCTTAGCCTTTTCCATACCCTGAATCATTGCATCCTCAGCCTTACGGAGAGCCTCGTTTACAGATGCAATAATAAGATCCTGAAGCATTTCTACCTCTTCGGGGTCGACAACTTCGGGGTTGATTTTAATATCCTTAACTACCTTTGCACCGGTAACTGTTGCCTCAACAGCACCGCCGCCTGCAGAAGCTGTGAAATCGGTTGCTTCAACCTCTTCCTGTGTTCTCTGCATCTGATCCTGCATTTCCTGGAGTCTCTGCATCATTGCTGCCTGACCGCCCTGGGGTGCACCCGGAATTCTTGCTTTCATATTTATTTATTCCTTTCCACAATTAATTTGTTATTTTAACGCCGTAGCCCTCTGCCTGAGTAAGGAAAGATGCAAGCGGATCTGCCTGCACGGGAGCTTCCTCCGGAGGAGGCACAGGAGCATCAGGTGTTTGTTCCATTGATTTTACGCCTATTTTGTACTTGATACCCGTTACGTTAAATATTGCGCGGCGAAGGTCAATCGCATTGTTTTTGACCTTTAACAGTGCCATAAGCGACGGATTATCGGTATAAATTACAACGTGGTTACCCTGCACATATGCTGCAGAATTATAAAGCACACTGGTAAGCGGAAGGTTGAGATTTTTAAGCTCTGCTATTATATCCGGCCAACAACCGAGTTCACCGTCCGGCAACATTTCGGGAGCAGTGTTTTCAGCTTCGGGCTGTGCAGTTTCTGCCGCTGCAGGCTGTGCGGTTTTGACCGCAACACCCGAGCGTACCGAGTTTTCAACCGCAGCAACACGCTTGAGAAGTGCGTCGATACTGCTGTCAAGATTAGGTGTACAAAGGCGTACAAAAGCCATTTCGGTCTCTACACGGCGGTTGAGACCGCGACGGAGATTACCCGACGTAGCTTCAAGCACGCTGAGAATATACATAATATTTTCGAGCGTATAGCTCAGAGCCTGAGTTTCCATCTGCTTAAGCTCGGAAGCGGTACACACGATAAGACCCGAGGGGTCGTTGACCGAACGGATAATCATAAGATTGCGGTAGTGCTCGATAAGCTGACCGCAAAGACGCTCCATATCGCAGGATGAATTATGAAGTTCATTTATAATTGAAAGCGCACGTGCGCAATCGCTGTTTTTGATACAGTCAGCAAGGCTGAACAGATGGTCTCTGCCCGTAAAGCCTGCAACACTGCTGACAAGCTGAGCCGTGACTCTGTCACTCTGGCCTGCACACTGGTCGAGCAGAGAAAGTGCATCACGCATACCGCCGTCAGCAACACGGGCGATAAGCATTGCCGCTTCGTCGTCGATTGTGAAGCCTTCACCCTTGGCGACAAAGTTAAGTCTGCCCGCTATATCCTCAGGCTCGATACGCTTGAAATCGAAACGCTGACAGCGTGAAAGAATGGTTGCCGGGAGCTTATGCACCTCTGTAGTGGCAAGTATAAACTTGACGTGCTCAGGCGGCTCTTCAAGGGTTTTGAGAAGAGCGTTGAAAGCACCGACGGAGAGCATATGCACCTCGTCGATAATATACACTCTGTACTTTGCACGTACGGGAGTATAATTGGCTTCTTCACGAAGATCACGGATATTGTCAACACCGTTGTTACTTGCGGCATCTATCTCGACTACGTCAAGGATTGCACCCGAATCTATACCTCGGCAGACCTCACACTCGTTACACGGATTACCGTCAACAGGATGCTCACAGTTAACAGCCTTGGCAAGGATTTTGGCACAGCTTGTTTTACCCGTACCTCTTGAGCCTGTGAAAAGGTAGGCATGGGCAAGTTTACCTGCCTTAAGCTCATTGCAGAGCGTTACCGTAATATGTGACTGACCGACAACGTCACTGAACGTCTGCGGACGCCATTTGCGATAAAGCGCACGGTACATCATTAGCCTTCACCCCTTCTTACTTTTGTAAACTGTAATCAATATGGTTTTGATAGGAATATTTCTGCCACAGCTTCGTTAAAAATCCTTGCAATAGCCTCGTATTCCTTCAGATTTTTGCCTTGCTGTGACAAAAATCTTCTCATTCAAAACTGCTTGCATCTGAAATCCAATATCTTATGTGCAGTCGGGTATTTCTTCTCTGCAGGCATACTGCCGTATGGCAAAGAGAAAAATGCTCGAATGTGCGTGAGATATTGCATTTCAGACATATTGGATTGCTGTTTACAAAAGTATAGTTTAAAAAATCAGCTTTGCCTTGGTCATGCAGTGTGCAGGCGGACTGTGGCGCACCGTGCGGTCTGCTTAATGCTGCTCGGTTCCCCGCCTGACATGGTTCGCAGTGCACCGTCGCACAGAACCCACACACCACATGACCAAAACAAAGCTGTTGTGGACTGATATAAATATTCAACGCAGTATATTATAATATATATCGCATTCTTTTTCAAGTACTTCAAACAAAAAATTTAAAAAGGAAAAAAGCCGGAAACAGCGAACTGCTTCCGGCTTTTATTAGGTTTGTTTAACAGTTAATTATTCGTTGATGGAGATAACAACGCCTGAACCAACTGTACGGCCACCCTCACGGATAGCGAAACGAAGACCCTCTTCGATAGCGATGGGAGTGATGAGCTCAACGTTCATAACAACGTTATCGCCGGGCATACACATCTCAGTGCCTTCGGGAAGGTTGATAACACCTGTAACGTCTGTTGTTCTGAAGTAGAACTGGGGACGGTAGTTGTTGAAGAAAGGTGTGTGACGGCCGCCTTGATCCTTGGAAAGGACGTAAACCTGACCGGAGAACTTTGTGTGGGGGTTGATTGAACCGGGCTTTGCAAGAACCTGACCACGCTCGATCTCAGTTCTCTGAACACCACGAAGAAGAGCACCGATGTTGTCGCCTGCCTCAGCATAGTCGAGGAGCTTACGGAACATTTCGATACCTGTAACAACAGTCTTTCTTCTCTCGTCGGAAAGACCAACGATTTCTACTTCCTCACCTGTCTTGAGCTGGCCACGCTCAACTCTACCTGTAGCAACAGTACCACGACCTGTGATTGTGAAAACGTCCTCAACAGGCATGATGAAGGGAAGGTCAGCCTTACGGTCGGGTGTGGGGATGTAGCTGTCATCAGCATCCATGAGCTCCCAGATGGGTGCACATGCGGGATCGTCTGAAGAAGCAGCCTCGAGAGCCTTAAGAGCGGAGCCCTTGATGATGGGTGTATCATCGCCGGGGAACTCGTACTCGGAAAGAGTCTCACGGATTTCCATCTCAACAAGCTCAAGGAGCTCGGGATCGTCAACCTGGTCAACCTTGTTCATGAATACGATGAAGTCGGATCGTAGCCATGTCGTTCTGTGAGCCAAGGAGTTGAATTACTAAGTTG
>JAZSEX010000016.1:0-3701 GCA_045531935.1 Acutalibacteraceae bacterium
GGATTCCAGAAGGCCCTCAAGTGCACAAAAGAAAATTGCAAGGAAGGCTTCGACAAGAACCCCGAATTCGTACGCAAGAGCGACGAGCAGAAGGCAAAGGATTGGGAATTTGTTGTTAAGATGATGGTTATCATCAAGGACCTTATGAACGGCAACGCAAATCTCCCTGCAGGCTGCGAAGAAGAAATGGTAGGCCACAATGCTATTGCAGCAGGCTTCCAGGGTCAGAGACAGTGGACAGACTTCTACCCCAATGCTGACTTTGCAGAGGCACTTCTCAACACTTCCTTTGACTGGGACGGTGTAAGAGAGCCCTACATCCTCGCAACAGAGAATGACGTTCTCAACGGCATTTCCATGCTGTTCATGAAGCTGCTTACAAACAGAGCACAGATGTTTGCAGACGTTCGTACATACTGGTCAACAGATGCTGTAAAGCGCGTTACAGATTACGACCTTGAAGGTCACGCAAAGGATGCAGACGGCTTCATTCACCTTATCAACTCCGGTGCTTGCTGTCTTGACGCTTGCGGTGAGGTTAAGGATGCTGACGGCAACGCAGTTATCAAGCCCTGGTATGAGATGACTCAGGCTGATGCAGACGCTTGCAACAAGGCAACAGAGTGGTGCCCTGCTGACAACGGCTACTTCCGCGGTGCAGGCTACTCCTCACGTTTCCTTACAAAGAGCGAGATGCCCGCTACAATGATCCGTCTCAACCTTGTCAAGGGTCTCGGCCCGGTTGTACAGATTGCAGAAGGCTGGACTGTTGCACTTCCCGACGAAGTTTCCGACACAATCTGGAAGAGAACCGACTACACATGGCCCTGCACATGGTTTGCTCCCCGCTGCAACGGCGAAGGCCCGTTCAAGTCAGCTTATGACCTTATGAACAACTGGGGTGCTAACCACGGCGCAATCAGCTACGGCCACATCGGTGCAGATATCATCACACTCTGCTCAATGCTCCGTATCCCCGTTGCTCTCCACAACGTACCGGAAGAAAAGATTTTCCGTCCCGCTTGCTGGGGTGCATTCGGCACAAAGGACCTCGAGGGTGCAGACTTCAGAGCCTGCGAGACCTACGGTCCTCTCTACAAATAAGATACAAAAATGTTACAGGGCAAGCTCCTCGGAGCCTGCCCTGTTTTCTTAATCTAATAAAATATTCAAACACGCTATAAACGCAACATAAAGCAATATACTTAAAAAGGTAGTTACACGTTTTTGCCAATCGGACGAAAGCTTCTTTTTAAATTTATCAAGCAAAATACAGCCTAAAACATAAACACTGCCTATTCCAAATATCGCAAGCTGTTCCCAGTTCTGTAATTTCACTGATTTATAAACACATATAAAAGCGGCAGCGGCAGTAAATATAGCCAACAAAACACCGACCACTTTTCCGTCAACTCCGCTTTTGCTCGACTCACCTAAAGAAGCTGCCGCAAGAGCCTTTTTATGCCAACGAAGATAAGAAAAGAAATCCATAATTACAGCTACAGAAACAACAAGCATAGCACAAACCAACACATCGTTTAAAGCTGAAAGGAACAGACTAACAACAGAGATTGCAGCCACAACAAAAGATAAAACAACACCCGGTACAATACGCTTCATAACAGATTTATGAATAGATGCAAGCTCAACCTCATGGTCAGTCTGAAACGGTGTAGGATTCTCTTCTTCATTATAAAAGATAACCATATCTTTATATGCACAGGCAAACTGCCAGCCTTGCTTTGCACAAAACTCAAGGTATTCGTTTTTACTGTCAGAAAGCAGAAACTCGTCTTCTTTTGAATACTTAGGCAGGTACGTTACAGCATAATGAAGCTTCTGAGGCTCAATGCTTTCAAATTCCCAGGTACCTCCAAAAGGTCTTCTGACGAGTCGCCAACCCTCAAGAGCTTTTGCCTCAAGATACTCCTGAATGGCAGTATAATCATAATAATGAAGTGTCTCACGAAAAGATTTACGCTCCTTTGCTTTATACATAGTCTTACCTCCTTCTCTTACATAAACAGCTTACGGTAATCCTCTGCCTGTGTGCAAAGGCGTTTATATTCGCTGTCAAGTATTTCTCTGCCCTTTTGAGTTAAAACATAACTGCGACGTCTGCCCTCTGATTTGGTTTCACGAATCATATCGGAATCAAGAAACTGCTCGAGCAGATTATAGAGTGTACCTGAGCCGACTTTCACCCTGCCATCGGTCATCTGCGAAACTTTATCCATAATATCAATTCCGCAACACTCTTCTTTAAGACAAAGCAGAATATAAAACATCTGCTCGGTCAGCGTTTGAAACTTTAATCTTGGCATATACCTACCGCCCTTTATATCGAATATCGACATTTGCGGTTTTATTATAATATCGATATTCGATATTGTCAAGTGCATTATGATAAGTTTAGTTCGGGTCGTCGTGGACGCCGACCCTTACGACGTTCGCAAAATGCACAAAAATCAACCTTATGATTTGTTGATAATGATTAAAACATAGAATTTGAAAATGCTGTAAAAAACTGCTTGAAACGCCCCAAAAAAGGTAATATAATCTGTAACTGTGATAAAAATAATGAGGGGTTAAATAAAAATGAAAGAACTCAGACCAAAGCTTTTTTCGAGCCTTAAAGGTTACTCAAAACAGCAGCTCGTCAAAGACCTGACAGCAGGTGTTATTGTTGCAATAATCGCTCTGCCGCTGTCGATTGCACTTGCTCTTGCATCGGGTGTAGGCCCTGAGCAGGGTCTTTACACAGCGATTGTTGCAGGCTTTGTAATATCATTCCTCGGCGGCAGCCGTGTGCAGATTGCAGGCCCGACTGCGGCATTCGCTTCGATTGTTGCTGGTATTGTTGCCAAAAACGGTTTTTCGGGTCTTGTTCTCGCAACCGTTATTGCAGGTATAATGCTCATACTCATGGGTGTTTTCAAACTTGGCAGTCTCATTAAATTTATACCATATACAATAACAACAGGCTTTACTACCGGTATAGCAATCACAATCGTTATCGGTCAGCTCAAGGATTTCTTCGGTCTTACCTTTACACACTCCCCTATCGAAACAATAGAAAAGGTTGAAGAGGTAATAAAAAGCTTTGCAACCTTTAACTGGCAGGCACTTGTAATCGGTGCTGTTTCACTTGCAATACTCATTATTGTACCGAAATTCCTCAAGAAGATTCCGGCTTCCATTATTGCAATTATCGTATGTGCCGCACTTGTGAAAATATTTGATATGAACGTCAACACAATCGGTGACCTTTACACTATTTCTTCTGCCGCACCGAAGCTCAGCATACCTGAGTTTTCACTAGATACCGTCAAGGCAATTATGCCCGACGCACTTACAATCGCTGTGCTTGCGGCTGTTGAGTCTCTTCTCTCCTGCGTTGTTGCAGACGGTATGATAGGCAGCAGACACAACTCAAATATGGAGCTTATTGCTCAGGGTGCAGGTAATGTGGCATCGGCACTTTTCGGAGGTATTCCCGCAACGGGAGCTATCGCAAGAACAGCGGCAAACGTAAAGAACGGCGGCAGAACTCCTATATCGGGAATGGTTCACGCTGTTGTTCTTCTACTCGTAATGCTTGTACTCATGCCCTATGCCAAGATGATTCCTATGGCGACAATAGCAGCAATTCTTATTCATGTTGCTTATAACATGTCCCAGTGGAAGCCGTTTCTTCGTCT
>JAZSEX010000043.1:0-7290 GCA_045531935.1 Acutalibacteraceae bacterium
TAAACTGCGTCTTGTCGGTATAACGGGCACAAACGGCAAAACAACAACCTGCTTTTTGCTTAAGTCGATTTTTGAATCGCTCGGCAAAAAAACAGGTCTTGTCGGTACTGTAAAAAATATGGTAGGCGATGTCGAGTATCCTGCAAGGCTTACTACTCCCGACCCGTTTGAGCTCAATTCACTTTTTGCAAAAATGGTTGAGGCAGGCTGTGAGTTCTGTGTTATGGAGGTTTCCTCTCAGGCTCTTGCACAGCAGCGTGTTGCAGGTCTTCATTATGAGGTTGCTGCATTTACCAATCTAACTCAGGATCATCTCGATTATCATGGTACGTTTGAAAATTATATCGCTGCAAAGCATAAGCTTTTTGAAATTTGCGATAAAGCTGTTGTAAATGCTGATGATGAAGCATATAAAGCAATGATTGAAGGTACTTCATGCAGTGTGGCAACCTGCTCTGCTCTGCGTGACAGTGCAGATTACTCTGCAAAGAATATAGAGCATAAGCCCGGCGGAGTATCTTACTTCCTTGTCGGTATAGGCAAGCTTGAGCGTATAAAGATGCGTATTCCCGGTGGCTTTACAGTCTACAATTCAATGACTGCCGCTGTCTGTGCAATTCAGCTCGGTCTGCCTTTTGCAGACGTAGCACAGGCTCTTTCACAGGCTACGGGTGTGCCGGGCAGAATTGAGGTTGTGCCTACGGATACCGATTATACGGTTATCATTGACTACGCTCATTCACCTGACGGACTTCAGAATATTCTTGCTTCACTTCGTAAGATTGCTCAGGCAAGAATTATTACGGTTTTCGGTTGCGGTGGTGACAGAGACCGTACAAAGCGTCCGCTTATGGGTCAGATTGCCGCAAATATGTCCGATTTTGTTATTGTCACTTCAGATAATCCCCGTACCGAAGACCCCACTTCTATCGTTAAAGAGGTTGCAGAGGGTACAAAGGGCGCTAAGGTTCCCGTTGTTGAAATCGTTGACAGAACTCAGGCTATTGAGTTTGCACTCAATGAAGCAAATGAAGGCGATATTGTTCTTCTTGCCGGTAAGGGTCACGAAACCTATCAGATAATCGGTACTGAAAAAATACACTATGACGAGCGTGAGGTTGTAAAGAACCTGCTCAGATAAAGAGGAAAATGCTATGATACCTCTCAGATTGAAAGAAATAAGTGCTGTACTCGGTGCCGCCTGCGGTGAAGATAAGCAGGTGCTCAGCATTTGCACCGATACAAGAAAAATAACTCAGGGCAGCCTTTTTATTGCCCTTGTCGGTGAGCGTTTCGACGGTCACGATTTTGTAAAGGCGGCTTTTGAAAAGGGTGCAGTTGCTGCGGTTTGTTCAAAACCTGTTGATGCAGACGGTGAAGTGCTCATTGTTGAAAATACAGGTGCGGCACTGCTTGAAATTGCCGCATATTACCGTTCACTTTTTTCTATTCCTTTTGTGGGAATAACGGGCAGCGTAGGTAAAACTACTACTAAAGAAATGGTCTATGCCGTTCTTTCCGAAAAATACAACACTCTCAAAAACGAAGGCAATCTCAATAACGAAATCGGCTTGCCTACTACGGTTTTTCGTCTTGACAGTGATTATGAGGCAGCTATACTTGAAATGGGTATGAGTGCTTTCGGTGAGATTTCAAGGCTTGCAAAGGTTGCTCAGCCGAATGCAGGTATCATCACCAAAATAGGTGTTTCACATATCGAACACCTTGGCTCACGCGAGGGTATTCTAAAAGCAAAGCTTGAAATTCTCGACGGTCTCAAGCCCAATGCACCGCTTATTGTAAACGGTGATGATGACTTGCTCAGCACCGTTTCACTCGATGACAGACGGGTAATCACATTCGGCATTGAGAATGAAAACTGTGACTACAGAGCTGTTGATATCGGTCAGTCGGGCTATAATACCTGCTTTACCGTTGTTTATGACGGCGGTGAGCAGAGCGTTACTATACCTACTGTCGGTACACATAATGTATATAATGCACTTTCTGCTTTTGCGGTCGGTCTGTATCTCGGCGTTTCTCCCGAAAAGGCGGCTCTCGGTCTTTCAAAGTACGTAACCTCAGGTATGCGTCAGAATGTCCGTGAAGTAAACGGCATAACTGTTATTGAGGACTGTTATAATGCAAGCCCCGATTCGTTGCGTGCCGCAACTGAAGTACTCTCCACAATGAAGGCCGGTACAAAGGCTCTTGTTTTCGGCGATATGCTTGAACTTGGTGAAATATCAGAGTCTGCTCACCGTGAGGTTGGTGCACTTGTTGCATCAAAGGGTATTGACCGCTTTTATACCTACGGTGAAATGGCTGCTCTTGCTGCTGAGTCAGCAAAAGAGAACGGTATAGGGTTTGTTAAAGCGTTTGACGATAAAGCTGCTCTTGCAGCACAGCTCAGAGCTGACCTTAAAAAGGGCGATGCCGTGCTGTTTAAAGCAAGCAGGGGAATGAAGCTTGAGGAAGTTATAAGGATTTTTTCTGAAGGGTAAGGTGTTTTAAGTGGACACATATCTTGCTTTCGGGCTTTCCGTGCTCATAGCTTTCGGTGTTACGGCACTTCTCGGTCTGGTTATGGTACCGTGGCTTCGCAGACTTAAATTCGGTCAGACTATTCTCGAATACGGTCCTAAGTGGCATTCGGGCAAACAGGGCACACCCACAATGGGCGGTCTGATGTTTATTATCGGAATTTTTGCCGCTATAGCAGTGGTATTTATTACAGATAAAATTATGGGCGGCGATATCATCGCAGGTGACAATCCTGTCCGCACTGCTATGTATTCAAAGCTTTTTGCGGGTCTTGTAATGTCTTTGTCGCTCGGTCTTATCGGTTTTGTTGATGATTATATCAAGGTTGTGAAAAAACGCAACCTCGGTCTTACAATAAGACAGAAAACCCTTATGCAGCTTCTTGTTATTATTGCCTTTCTCGGCAGTCTGAAGCTGTCGGGCAGCTCTTTTATGTATATTCCGTTTTACGGTGTTACGGGCGACCTCGGCGTTTTTTTCTTTCTTTTTGGTATAGTTCTTATTTACGGTGCAACGAATGCCGTGAATTTTACCGACGGTATCGACGGGCTTTGTTCTTCCGTCACTCTTACAAGTGCGGCGGCAATGATTGTTATTGCTTTTATGCGCAATAACCTCGGTGCAGGTGTTGTTGCAGCTGCTCTTGCAGGTGCCTGTGCAGGCTTTCTTGTGTGGAACTGGAATCCTGCAAAGGTGTTTATGGGCGATACGGGCTCGATGTTCCTTGGCGGAATTATTGTTGCACTTGCTTATGCTGTTGACTGTCCGTTGATTCTTCTGCCTGTAGGAATTATTTACTTTATCGAAGGTCTTTCCGATGTGTTGCAGATAGGATATTTTAAAATGACACACGGAAAACGTATATTCAAAATGGCTCCTATCCACCATCATTTTGAGATGAGCGGATGGAAGGAAAAGAAAATTGTTATTGTTTTTTCTCTTGTGAATCTGATCGGCTGTGCTGCAGGTATAGCACTTGTTAAGTTCGGCTGATAAATTATAAAGAAAGGGGCGGCAAAATTTGAGCAGTTCATCTGTAGTTAAAAAAAGCTCAATTGCAGACAGTGCACTTGCCCGAAGAATAACAGGCAGCAAATTCTGGGCAAAGGGTAATATGGATATAATGTTTTTGCTTACTTTGCTTTTGCTTGTTGCAATCGGTACGGTTATGATGGCGTCTGCCGGATATTCAATAGCGCTTCATAAAAAAGAAAACAGCTATGACTACGTTATTTCTCAGGTAATAGCCATTGCAATCGGTATTGTTGCCATGCTTGTTATATCGAGAATCAACTATAATCATTACAGACGTTTTGTGCTTATAGGTATCGGTATTTCATTTATCCTGCTGGTTGTCGCTCTGATATATGCAAAAATAAAAGAAGCTCAGAATCCCGACGGCGGTGAAGAATTCGGCCGTTGGATACCCTTGCCTCTTTTCGGTCAGTTTCAGCCGTCTGAGGTGGCAAAAATCGGTCTGATTGCGTTTTATGCCTGGGCTTGCGAAAAATATCATTCATTTATTGTAAGCAAGGATAAAAAAATTGCTGTAAAAACAGCTCTTATATTCGGCGGAATTGGTTTGCTGTTTACTTTCCTGGTTTTCAAAGGACATCATCTTTCCGGTGCAATTCTTTTTGCCATGCTTACCATCACAATGCTTTATCTCGGCGGATTCAATAAGTGGTGGTTTATCGGATGTCTGGCGGCAATCGGTGTGCTGGTTGTTGTTTTTGTCTCCAAGCCAGATTTTCTCGGTATTCTCGATGAGTATCAGCAAGAGAGAATCATAGCCTGGAAGGATAAGAGCTATGAGCCCGGTGACGCACGCTGGCAGATTAATAATTCACTCTATGCAATAGGCTCGGGAGGGCTTTTCGGTCAGGGTCTCGGTGATTCCAAGATGAAGCATCTCTATGTTTCTGAGGCACAGAGTGACTTTATCTTTGCGATTGTCTGCGAAGAACTCGGTTTTATAGGTGCGGCGTTTATCCTTATGCTCTATGCATATCTTATCTACCGCGGCTACAAAATCGCTATGCGCTGCAATACAAAATTCGGTATGCTTCTTGTGCTTGGTATAATGGCACATATCGGCCTGCAGACAGTTTTCAACGTGTTTGTCGTTACCGATTTCTTCCCGAATACAGGTATCGGTCTGCCGTTCTTCAGTGCAGGCGGTACGTCAATGCTGTTCCTGCTTTGTGAAATGGGAATGGTGCTGTCAGTTTCACGTCAGTCCAATATGATAAAGGAATAAGGTGAGAGCTATGCTTAACGGAAAAAATATTATCTTTGCCGCAGGCGGTACCGGCGGTCATATCAATCCTGCTCTTGCAGTTGCAGGTGAAATCCGCAAGCAGTATCCGCAGGCGAATATCCTTTTTATCGGTACAGCAGAAAAAATGGAGGCACGTCTTGTGCCTGCTGCAGGCTTTGCTTTCAAAACAATTCAGATAAGCGGCTTTAACCGTGTGCTCAATCTCAACGGTATAAAGCAGAATATAAAAACTCTCAGCTATCTTCTCAAATCCTCTTCTCAGGCAAAGAAGATTATCAAAGAGTTCAATGCCGATGCTGTTATAGGTTTTGGCGGTTACGTCAGCGGTCCCGTTGTGCGTGCTGCCGCAAAGCTTGGTGTAGCTACCGCTATACACGAACAGAATGCATTTCCCGGTATGACCAATAAAACTCTTGCCAAAATGGTTGATGCCGTTATGCTCACTCAAGAGAGTGTTGCACAGTATATGCAGCCTAAAAATCCTCCCGTTGTTACGGGTCTGCCCGTAAGAGGCGAGCTTCTCGAAACAGACAGAGATATCGCAAGAGCAGAGCTCGGCCTTGATGATAAACCGCTTATTCTTTCTATGGGCGGCAGTCTCGGTGCAAAGGCAATCAACGATTCTATGCTCGAGGTTATTGCAAACCGCACACAGAAAAACGATTGCTGGTTTATGCACGCTACCGGTAAGGACTGTAAGGATTTCCCTGACAGACTTGCCGCAAAAGGTACAGACCTTAATAATAAACATATTATAATCAGAGATTATATTGACGATATGCACCGTTGCCTTGCTGCAGCAGACCTTGTAATCTGCCGTGCAGGTGCAAGCTCGCTTTGTGAGTTTCAGGTAATGGGCAAGCCGTCAATTCTTATTCCTTATCCTTTTGCAACTGAAAATCATCAGTATCATAATGCAAAGGCACTTGCTGATAACGGTGCGGCTATACTTATTGAAGAGAAAAATCTTACTCCTGCTGTGCTTATGCAGCATATAGATACCTTGCTTGAAAGTCCCGGTAAACTCACACAGATGGGGGTATCCGCAAAGAAAATGGCTGTTACCGATGCAACAGAGCGGATAGTAAAGGTAATTGAAAGTATCGTAAAGTAACTACAAAAGCCCCTTGAGCATAATATGGTTTATGTTATGCTTAGCGGGGTGTTGAAATGGCTTGTTTCGTTATAAACGGTCAGCATAAAATTGAAGGCGAAATGACAGTGCAGGGTGCTAAGAACGGTGCTCTTCCGCTTCTTGCGGCGTCTGTGCTTGTCCGCGGTAAAACAGTGCTCAGTGGCTGTCCTCAGCTTACGGATATTACTGCTGCGGCAAATATTCTTACATATCTCGGCTGTAAGGTTACTGCCGACGGCGACGTGATGTGTATTGATTCGGGTTGTGCTTCGGGATTTATCGTGTCAGACTGTCTTATGCGCGAAATGCGTTCGTCAATAGTTTTCCTCGGTGCACTTCTCGGCAGGTTCGGCAAAGCGGAGCTCACTGCACCGGGCGGCTGTGAAATAGGCCTCAGACCTATTGATCTTCACCTCGAGGCTATGCGTGCTTTGGGTGCCGTTATTGATGAAACGGGAGGACGCCTTGTGTGCTCGTGCCCGAACGGACTTAAGGGTGCACGTATCTCACTGTCTTTTCCCAGTGTCGGTGCTACTGAAAATATACTTCTTGCGGCTTGTACGGCAAAGGGCGAAACGCTTATTGTAAATGCGGCGAGAGAACCTGAAATTGCTGAACTTGCCTGTTTTCTCAACCGTTGCGGTGCAGATATCAGGGGAGCAGGTGAGAGTGTAATACGCATTAACGGCGTAAAACAGCTTGCTGCGTGCGAGCACCGTATAAAGCAGGACAGAATAGCAGCTGTAACATATATGGCGGCCGCTGCAGTAACGGGCGGAAACCTCAGGCTGAGGTTTGACGATACCGAACTGCTTATGCCTGTGGTAGAGCCGTTTGAAAAAGCGGGTTGCCGTATCATTCAGGATGAAAGCGGTATATGGCTTAAATCACCCGGTAAGCTAAAAAAATTCGGAATGATAAGAACAATGCCGTATCCGGGGTTTCCTACGGATTCGCAGGCTGACCTTGCCGTTATGGCAAGCGTTGCACAGGGTACGAGCACTGTTGTTGAAAATATATTCGAAAGCAGATTCAAATATGTCGGTGAACTGAGAAAAATGGGTGCACAGATACGCACCGAAAACCGTGTCGCCGTAATAGAAGGTGTCAGCAGACTCAACGGTGCAAGTGTTGTCTCTCACGACCTGAGGGGTGGCAGTGCGCTTGTGGTTGCGGCACTATGTGCAGAAGGTACTACCGTTGTCGACGGTATTCATCATATCGACAGGGGTTATGAAAAAATAGAGAAACAGCTCAGAAAATTGGGAGCGGAAATATACAGGAAGGAGCAGCTCAATGGATGATAAAAACGATAAGTTTATAATCGGTG
>JAZSEX010000062.1:0-7579 GCA_045531935.1 Acutalibacteraceae bacterium
GACCGAGTCTATGCCTGTAAGTGAAAGACTTGAACGGCTTAAGAAGGACAAGAAAGCAGACGACTTCGGTCTGATGTCGCTCTACTGGCAGTTTGGTAAGTATCTGCTTGTAAGCTCCAGCCGTCCCGGCTCACTGCCTGCAAACCTGCAGGGCGTATGGGGCGAGCGTATGCAGAATCCCTGGAATGCCGACTACCATACAAACATCAATCTGCAGATGAATTACTGGCAGGCTGAGCAGGCTAATATCTCAGAATGTACAGACGCTCTGTTTGACTATATGAACACAAATCTTCTTGTCGGCGGCAGAAAAGCTGCAGAGGATTACTACGGCTGCAAGGGCACTGTTACACACCACCTGAGCGATATTTACGGCTTCAACGGCCCTGCTGACGGTGTGTGGGGTCTCTGGCCTATGGGCGGTGCGTGGCTTGCGTTCCATATGTGGGAGCACTATCTTTATACAAATGACCTTGATTATCTCAAAAACACAGCGTATGAGTATATCAAAGCCTGCGTTGAATTCTTCCTCGATTATATGGTAGAGGATGATAAGGGCAGACTTCTTACGGGCCCATCTGCTTCACCTGAAAACGATTATATCGGTGCTGACGGCAAGCCCGTATGTATGTGTATGTCTCCGACAATGGACGTTGAGATTGTAAGCGGTCTGCTTAAATTCTATATTGAAACAGAAAATCTGCTCGGCATTGACAGCGAAACAGCTGCAAAGGCTGCCGAGGCACTCGGCAAGATGCCTGCAATTCAGGTCGGCAAGCACGGTCAGCTTATGGAGTGGCTTGAGGACTACGAAGAAGCTGAGCCCGGTCACAGACACATTTCTCACGCCTTCGGTCTTTATCCCGCAGACCTTATCACACGTGCTACTCCCGATCTTTACAACGCAATCCGTGTTACTATCGACCGCAGACTTGCCAACGGCGGCGGTCATACAGGCTGGAGCAGAGCTTGGCTTATAAACCTCTTTGCACGTCTTCGTGACGGTGAGGAGACTTACAACCATATCAGACTTCTTTTCACACGTTCAACACTGCCCAATCTTTACGATACACATCCGCCTTTCCAGATTGACGGCAACTTCGGCGGTGCGGCAGGTATAGGCGAAATGCTTATGCAGAGCCACGAGGGTTTTATCTCACTTCTTCCTGCAACAAGCAAGGCTCTTTCGGGCTCGTTCTGCGGACTTAAGGCAAGAGGCAATGTTGAGGTTTCGGCTTGCTTTGCTGACGGTAAAGTTTCCTCTTTCAATCTTATTTCCGCTGAGGATAAATGCGTTAAGGTTGAAATTAAAGATGCCGCAACAGTTTCCTGCGGCGGCAAAGAATATAAGGCTGTTGACGGTTTGTTTGAGCTTTGCGTAAACGCAGGTGAAAAGCTCGAGTGCACCGTTATGTATTAAAAACAGTCTGTACGGTGAGTATCAGTGCCGCTCCGGGTGAGCCGAGCACTGCAACGGTGCCGAGTGTCAGCCAGTTTACGGCTATGTGCGTGCCGGTAATAAGCCCGACAAGGTTTACGGCATAAAGTGCGGCAACACCCTGCACTGCACTCGACACTATACCCTTTATCAGACATTTTCTTCTGAGCATTGTTATAATCAGTGTTATTATGCAAAGACCTGCAAACAGAAAAGGTACGGTGTTAATTCCCATAATCCTGCAACCTCGTTTCGCTTGATTTCAGGTTTCTTTGCTTTGCAAGAGCAAGCAGGTAGCGGTAGCGTGCCTTGAGTGCTTCGATTTCATATATCGTAGCCTCAACAAGGTCATTGTCGCTTTGCAGCTCGAATCTTTCGTAAGCCAGTGTCAGTGCATCGCTGAGGTTTCGGATTTCGCTGATTAACTGCTCATCGTCTTCGTTAGTGTTTCTTTTTTTCATAATCAACTGTGTTATCGTTGCCATTTTCTGTCCTCCGTTTCATACTAAATCTTATGATAAAATGATGGACGGATATGCAAAAAAATATACCTCAAGGAGGAAAATAATATGTATATGACAAAACTCGTGCCTTTCTCCGTGCGCACAATCTGGGGCGGCAGAAAGCTTATTGAAAACTACGGCATTAAAACTGACCTTGAAAACTGTGCTGAAGCCTGGATGCTCTCCTGCTTTGACGGCTTTGAGAGCACCGTTTCCGACGGCGAGTATGCAGGCAAGACTCTTACAGAGGTTATAAACGTCTGCGGTAAAGAGATCCTCGGCAAAAATGCACAGAGCTTTGAATATTTCCCGATTCTTATCAAATTTATCGATGCGGCAGACGACCTTTCCGTGCAGGTACACCCCGATGACGAATATGCCGCACAGTACAACGGCGGCTACGGCAAGACCGAGTGCTGGTATATTATGGATTGTGAGCCAGGTGCAAGAATCATCTACGGCTTTAAGAATAAGATTTCTACCGAGGATTTTGCCAAGGCTATTGAAGAAAACAGAATAGACGACGTTGTAAATTACGTTGAAGTAAAGAAGGGCGATTTCTTCCTTATTGAGGCAGGCACACTTCACGCTATCTGCAAGGGTATTCTTCTTGCAGAGGTACAGCAGAATTCAAACGTAACCTTCAGAGCATACGATTACAACCGCTTTGATGCAAAGTGCAACGGCCCGAGGCCGCTTCACATCAAAGAGACACTCGACGTTACAAAGTGTGAGCCTCCCTGCCCGTCAATCCCGACTCTTACAAAGACTCAGCAGCTTGACGGTGCAACAAAATCCGAGCTTGTAAGCTTCGAGCTTTTCAGCGTAAACAAGGTTGAAGTTACAAGCGGTTATACAGGTACAGCAGATGAGAATTCATTTGTACATATTATGGTGCTTGACGGTAGCGGTACAATCTCCTGCGGTGATATAACACTCGATATTACAAAGGGTGAGGGTGTATTCATTCCCGCAGCAGCAGGTGACTACACAGTAAACGGCACACTTACAGTGCTTGAAAGCAGAGTTTAATGCAGTTTATCTGCGATAAACTGCAGCGATATAAATCCTTCGGATTTTCGATATGCCTTGCGGCTCGATATATCCTTACGGATGCGATATGTGCTGCGGCACACGGGGGATTTATATCATATCGCAGGCGAGTATAACGAGCCTATATCGAATTTTGCTTTAGCAAAATATATCGGGTGAACGCAAGTTCACATATCGCTAAAACTATATTGTTTGTCTTTTCGGAGAAATTTTATGGCAGTTTTATCCGCACAAAATCTGAATATGTCCTTTGGTGACAGAACTCTTTTTGACGGTGTTTCGTTTGAAATTAATACCGGCGACAGAGTAGGTCTTATCGGTGCTAACGGCACGGGTAAGACGACTTTGTTCCGCCTTATTCTCGGCAGTGAAAGTCCGACTTCGGGTGAAATTCATCCCGGTAAAAATACTGTTGTAGGATATATGGAACAGCACGCCTGCCGTAACTCGCACAAAAGCGTTTATGACGAGATAATGACGGTGTTTGAGCCGATTATTGAGAAAGAAAAGCGTATTGAGCAGCTCAGCAATATGATTGATGCGGGTGCCGCTATTGATTCTGTCATTGAAGAACAGCTCCGCCTTACCGAAGAGTTTGAACGTGATGGCGGTCTTACCTGCCGCAGTCGTGCACGCTCTACGCTTGTGGGCTTGGGCTTTGCGCCCGAGATGCATTCTCTTACCTGCGATAAGCTCAGCGGCGGTCAGCGTTCAAAGCTGAGTCTTGGTAAGCTTCTGCTGTCAGACCCCGATTTGTTACTGCTCGACGAGCCGACAAACCACCTCGATATTGAGAGCGTGGAGTGGCTTGAAGCTTTTCTTGCTGACTATAAGGGTGCGGCACTTATAATTTCGCACGACCGTTATTTTCTCGACCGTGTCACAACACGCACGATGGAGATTGAGCACCGTAAAATGCGGATATATAAAGGCGGATATACCGAGTTTATAAAGCAGAAAGAAAAGGATAAGGAGATTGCACAGCGTCATTATGACAATACGATGGACGAGGTTCACCGTATTGAAAAGATGATTGAACAGCAACGCCGTTGGAACCGTGAACGCAATATCCGTACGGCGGAGCACAAGCAGAAATCTATAGACCGACTGCTCGACGGACTTGAAAAGCCCGAAGCAGACGAGGCTACGCTGAAATTTAATTTCAGAACGCTTGTAGAAACGGGTAACGACGTGCTTATATGTCAGGGGCTTACAAAGGGCTTTGGCGGTGAGCCGCTTTTCAAGGATGCTGACGTGCTTATCAAGAAAGGTGAGCGTGCATTCCTGCTCGGTGCAAACGGCTGCGGTAAGACTACTTTCCTGCGTGTGCTTATGGGTGAGTATATTCCGCAGGCAGGTATGCGTAAATTCGGTGAAAACGTGAGGGTCGGCTATTTTGACCAGACACTCAGCGGACTTGATGAAAACAAAACCGTACTCGACGAAGTGTGGGACAGATACCGTAAACTCACTCAGACTGAGGTAAGGTCGGCACTTGCGGCATTCCTTTTCAGAGGCGATGCTGTTTTTGCACGGGTAGGTGACCTGAGCGGCGGTGAAAAAGCGAGAGTGGCATTGCTCAAGCTTATGCTCGGCGGCTACAATCTGCTTCTGCTCGACGAGCCGACAAACCACCTCGACATAACTTCAAGAGAAGCTCTTGAAGATGCACTTTTAGGCTACGACGGCACTATGCTTATCGTGTCACACGACCGATATTTTATAAATAAGCTCTCTACCCGAATCCTACGACTCGGCAAAAACGGAATCGAGGAATTCGGCAACGATTACGACGAGTATCTTGCACGCCTTGAGAAGCTGAAATTCGAGGTTGTAATTCAGAAAGAGAAAGTACCGAAGGTAGATAACTACAAGCTTCGCAAGGAAAGAGAAAGCGAAAAAAGAAAACTCAACACAGCATTCAAACGCTGTGAAGAAAATATAGAAAAAACAGAAAATCTCATAGCCGAAACTCAGGCTGAGATTGAAAATCCCGAAAACTCGGCTGATTATGAGAAGATAATTGAGCTGACGGCAAAGCTTGATGAGCTGAATAATTTTCTTGAAAAGCTTTATGAGGATTGGGAAAATATTCAGCTGAAAATAGCAGAATACGAAGAATAAAAGGAGGTAACCCCCTTATGAAAAATATTCTCAGTGCAAATTGGATTAAAAGCCCCAAGCTTTCAAAAGAGTGCGAAATCTGCTACTCAAAGCAGTTTAACGCTCAGAAGGAAGTGAAGAGTGCAAGCCTTGAAATAACGTCTCTCGGCACATACGTTGCTCGTATCAACGGCAACAAGGTAGGCGACCAGGTGATGACACCGGGCTGGACCGCTTACCGCAAGCGTCTGCAGGTTGAAACCTATGACGTAACCGATATGATTGGTGCGGAAAACACAATTTCCGTCGGTGTAGGCCCCGGCTGGAAGGGAAGATATTTCACAGGTAACGAGAGGTGTGCCGAGTATTTCCTTGGTGTGCGTGAAACAGCTCTTATCTGTGCTCTTGCTATTGAATATGCAGACGGTACTCAGGAAGTAATCGTTTCCGACGATACATGGGTTACCGAGTTCGGTAAAAACGTTTATTCCGACCTTTATAACGGCTATAAGTATGACCCGCTGTACGTTGATCCCAAGCCGATGGATGCTGTTATTTTCCCGAAGGAAATGAATGTTCTTATCGACCGTGACGGTGAGAAAATTATCGAGCAGGAAAGACTTGAGGCAAAAGAAATCATCATCACACCCAAGGGTGAAACCGTTATAGATTTCGGTCAGAATATGACAGGCTATGTCGAGTTTAAGGTCAAGGGCAATAAGGGTGAAACCGTTACTATCGAGCACGCTGAGGTGCTTGATGCCGAGGGTAACTTCTACCGTGACAATCTGCGTGCCGCTAAAGCTAAGGCAGAGTTTGTCTGTGACGGTGAGGAGCATATACACAAGCCTGACCACACCTTCTTCGGCTTCCGATATATCCGCCTTACAGGCTGGAGTGACGAAATAAATAAAGAGAATTTCACAGCTATTGTCGTTCATTCAGATATGAAGCGTACGGGTCACTTTGAGTGCTCGGATGCAAGACTCAATAAGCTGTATTCAAATATCATCTGGGGTCAGAAGGGCAACTACGTTGACGTGCCGACAGACTGTCCTCAGCGGGACGAGCGTGTTGGCTGGACAGGTGATGCACAGGTATTTATCAAAGCTGCCGCTTACAACTACGACGTTGAGCGTTTCTTCCTCAAGTGGCTTGCCGACCTTCGTGCAGACCAGCGTCCGTGGGGCACAATCCCTCACGTTATTCCCGATATTTTTGACTGTGACGAGAATTCATCTGCTGCATGGGCAGATGCCGCAACTGTATGCCCGTGGCAGATTTATCTCTCATACGGCAACAAGGAGCTGATTGAAAAATCACTTCAGTCTATGAAGGATTATATCGAGTATATAGAAATGCAAAGCCGTGACGGTATCTGGTGCAAGAGCTGGCATTTCGGAGATTGGCTCAACCTCGATGCAAGTGACGTAGGTAAGTGCGATATCGGCACAAACAAAGATCTTATCGCAACAGCTTACTATATCTACTCAAGCAGTATACTTATCAAGGCTATGAAGCTATGCGGTGAGGATACAGCCGAGCAGGAGGCAAAGCGTGAGGCTTCAATTCTCGCTTTCAGACGTGAATTTATGGCTGACGGCAGAATCAAGCCCGAGTTTGTTACACAGACAGCCTGCGTACTTGCAGTGCATTTCGGTATCAGTGACAATATTGCCGAAACAGCCGCACAGCTCAATGAACTTGTAACCGAGTGCGGTCACCTCAAAACAGGCTTTGTCGGTACACCTTATCTGCTTCACGCTCTTACAGATAACGGCTATGCAGATACAGCATACAGCCTCATTCTGCGTGAGGAGTATCCGTCGTGGCTATTCTCCGTCAAGATGGGTGCAACTACAATCTGGGAGCATTGGGACAGCCTTCGTGAGGACGGCTCAATGTGGAGCACTGATATGAATTCGTTCAACCACTATGCCTACGGTGCGGTTGCTGACTGGATGTACGGCGATATGGCAGGTATCAACGTTGATGAGAATAATCCTGCATACAAGAATATCATCTTCAAGCCCGTTACAGACAGCAGACTCGATTGGGTCAAGGCAAGTGTAGAAACCCGTATGGGTACGGTTGCAAGTGAATGGAAGAAAGCAGACGGCAAAACTGTCTACACATTCACAGTGCCCGATGGAAGCACAGCTACAGCATATCTGCCGGACGGTGAGCATCAGCTCAAGTGCGGCGTTAACGAATTTACGGTCTGATTTTGTCGGTTACTGTTGACACTTGTGGTTTTGTGTGATATATTCTCTTTGAATTAAATACAGATAGAGGCTGCGGCTTTCATCAGTAGCTCTGCGTTAGGTATCGGGTTTTGCAGAGTGAAAGGGTAAGCTGCCGAAGTGAAAAAGTCTTTTCCCGTGTTACGGCTTTTTTGTTGGGACGTCAGGAGAATATCCTGCGTAGGGTGGCGGTGATAATCCAAATCTGCCCGAAAGCGAGTCTTTTCAGCGCTTTTCGG
>JAZSEX010000112.1:0-10350 GCA_045531935.1 Acutalibacteraceae bacterium
TCCCCCTCTGTAATACTCTTAACGCTCTCGTGAAGATGAGAGTATAACTGTCTGTATTCCGCCTCGCTGATGCTGTCAAGGTCGGCATAATAATTGATATTTTCAATAATGGAGTGAAGATGTATTCCCGCATCAGCAGCAAATCCTGCCTGACTTGTTGTGACACCGTTGGGATTCGGGAAATCCGTATTGCCGAAAAAGAGGACGGGAGATGTAAGCTGACCGTTGATTGAAAGCCGTGATAATCCGTTAACCGAGATAACCTCTGATTCCGGCATATCCGCCGCAAAAACAGGCTTCGGTGTGTCAATCGCAACACTTTCATTTTCAGCGAATTCTGCTGTTACAGCAACCGCCTCTTTGCAGGTGTATTTCACCTTGCCGTTTGCGCACGGAAGAATTGAAAGAATAAAGGCAAGAATGCCGGCAAAAAACCTTTTAAACATACATCATATCCTCCTGCTTTTTTCACAATAATATCACAAAAGATTCAAAAACTTATTAAAACTTAACTAAAGATTATTTTAACACACTACAACAATAGTTACAAGAGCTAACAATAAAGGTTAATTATCTGTTTTTTCAGCAGCTTAAGTGGATTATATCAGGAGAAGGACTTTCTGAAGATTGGATTGACGAAGATAATAAAACCGCACGGATTTTCACATCCGTGCGGTTTTAAGTTTATTACTGTTTAATATTTTTTAGAAAATACGGTTGAAGAATAATACAATGCGGTTTACGAGCCAGTTGATAGCATCCCAGATAAGATAGAAGAAACGAAGTGAGAAATACTCTTTGGAAGTGTTGATGATTTCAATGAGCTTTTCAGCCTGAGCCTTGTACTCATCCAGCTTTGCTTTTTCTGCTTCGCCCATATTCTCGTCTGCAAGGAGTTCGTCAATCTTTGCTTTGAGAGCTCCAATATCATCTTCCCAGAACTTTGTTACTCTCTTTTCGTCAAACATTTCAAGTTCTGCGCCGATGTCTGCAACATTCTTTTCTGCTGCTGCGATTTCTTCAAGGAGAGCTTCAAATCCTGCCTTGATTTCTTCGTATTCTTCCCTTTGCTCGTCGGTGAGATTATCGGGATTTACTGCTTCGATTTCGGCAATCTTATCTTCGATAGCTGCCTTGTCTTCGCTTGAAACGGTTTCGGGATTGAAGTTGTTTTCGATGTCCTTGATTTCTTCAAGTTTTTCTTCTGTTTCGGTAATCTTATCTTCAAGACCTTCGATGTCCTTAATCATTTCTTCAAGGGTGGTCTTTTCGTTTTCGGTTGTGTTGGTGCTGTCGATAAGAGCCTGAATATCTTCTTTGAGCTGTGCGAGGTCTTCCTTGTCGGTTGACTTGACCGTTTCTTCGCTATAGGACTTAACGGCTTCATCAACCTTCTTGATTTCCTCCGCAACCTCTGCGAGCTTTTCAACGAGTTCATCTATTGCTTCGTCGTTTGCTTCAAGAGCTGCTCTTTCATCTTCGGTGAGATTATCACCGTCGGTGAGAGCCTTGATATCCTCGATGAGCTTGTCGAGTTCGGGAATATCGTCTGATGTGACAGTTTCCTCGTCGTAGCCGTTTACAGCTTCGTCAATTCTTTCGATTTCTTCTGCTGTTTCTGCAATTTTCGCTTTAAGCTTTTCAATTCCGTCAAGGATATCTTCAAGCTTCTTTGCTTCTTCGTCTGTGAGGTTGAAGCCGTAGCGGTCCTTGATTTCGTTTACCTTGCTGACAATCTTATCAAGAGCGGGAATATCACTTGATTTAACTGTATCTTCGCTGAAACCTGCATAATCTTCTTCAACATCTGCAATGAAAAGCTCAATGCTGTTGATAATGCGGAGCATATCTTCACAAGCTTCCTTAATATCTGCCCATTCGCTCTTCTTGTCAGCATCGGCAATATCCGTTACTGCATTGTTGAGCTGATCAATAACGTATTCAAGGCTCTCTCTGTCGGTTGACTTAACGTTCCACTTCATCACGCCGTTATCTTCAACACGGTCAAGGTGAGAAATGCATTCGTCATCGAGCGCTATTTCATAAGCAATCTTTGCTTCGCCCGTGAAGTTGCCTGTACCTGTTACGGTGAGCAGATATACGCCGACGTTTGTTGCCTTGTTGCCACTTACGGTGTAGGTTGCTTCAAGGTTATTTGTTGTGAGAACCTTTTCAACGGTCTGTATCTGCTCTGTGCCATTATAGATGAGAGCTTCGCCGAGAATGATGAAGCCGTCGGAAATATCTTTTGCGGTGATATCTGCGGTTGCCTCAACAAAGTAGTCGGGTGCGATATATTCGCCGTCTGAGGGGAATGTATAATTATTTGCATCCTCACCGGTTACGTTATAAACTATGGGAACAGGCCAATCTGTACCAACAACTATACCGTTAAACCACGCTTCTTTTATTGTATAGCCGACAGTGTCACCTTCCACAATACCGTCAAAAGTAATAACGATTGTATCATAATCTATATCCGTTGTGCCGTCGTAAATCTTATCGGGTGCGGTTGCGGTGACGGTTACGGGTTTCTTATTGATTGTAAACTCTTTTGTTACTTCGCCCGTGTAGACACTTTCGGTAATATCACCCGAATTCGAGCTGTTTCCGATATTCTCACCGCCGCCTGCGATACCGCCTGCTGCCTGACCGATAGCCTTAATTGTTACGGTTGCTGTGCCTGCGTTAACATTGTTTGCAAAGGTGAGAGTATAGTCCTTGCCCTCTGTGAGAGTCTTGCCGCCGACTGTTACGATAACCGTGGGCTTGTGCTCCATACCGCTGTAGGTGAACTGAGTTTCGTCAAGAGTGATGACCGCATCTGCAAGGTCAGCGCCCTTTCTTACCTTAACGTAGCCGTTAATGATTGTTGCATCATCTGCAACATCAATCAGCTTACCGTCGGCATCTTTGTAGTAATAATCCTCTGCAAGGAATGTGTTTGCGGTTGTTTCATCAATAACAAAGCCGTTCGGGAATTCGCCGCCCTTGAGGATGAGGGTTGCACCTTCGTCGATGTCAATCGTCCATTCGCCGTAGGGAGTGCCGCTGAAATAACCGTCTGAAAAGTCTGTTCCAGTAAAACTGCCACCGGTTACTTCAACCGTGCCTTTAAGAATGTTTAATGCCGCATAGTCGCTACTGATAAATTCACCGCCGGAAATGTAGGCTGTGCCGGTATTTAATAAAGCTGTATCGCCGCATATTTTGCCGCCATAAATATAAATTTCACCGTTGGCGTCGTTTTGAATACCCTCGCCTCTGTCTATACCCTCAAAAACACCGCCGTAGATTTTGGCCGTTGCTTTGTTAGTTATTGCACCATATGTATAAGACTCAAAATTACCACCGTTAACGGTGAGTGTGCCGTGATTTGAGATACCTGAGCCATTACCCCTTATAGTACCTGATTCAACAGTAAGCTCAGCCAAGTTACTGATTCCATAACAATAATCGCCGCCTGTTTCAACTGTACCGCCTTC
Source organism: Acutalibacteraceae bacterium (assembly GCA_045531935.1). Lineage (GTDB taxonomy): Bacteria > Bacillota > Clostridia > Oscillospirales > Acutalibacteraceae > UBA8612. The sequence continues at coordinate 3,486 of JAZSEX010000112.1, forward strand.
GCGACTGTCCTTGATTGTTATATTTGCATCGTAATAAATCATTAAAACATTATCTGTTTTGTTAAGAATGGTTTTGCCGTTAAGATCAAGAATAAACTTGCCCGAAGAGATTCTGGCGGTTTCGGTAAGCGTAATATCATCAAGCAGGGTGAGTATACTGCCTTCGCTTGCACTTGCCGCTGTAATTGCATCTGCAAGGGTATTGTAAGTGCCGATTTCGTTGCCGTCCTTATCGGTTACGGAGGCAACTAAATGCTCCTTGACCTGAACATAGCCGTCGATAATCTTTGCATCATCTGCAACGCTTATCTTGTTGCCGTCCTTATCATAGAAAGCATAGCCCTCTGCGAGGAATGTGTTTGCGGTTGAGATATCAACAACAAAGCCGTTCGGGAATTCGCCGCCCTTGAGGACAAGGGTTGCACCATCACTATAGCTAACAGTAAATTCGCCGTAGGGGGTGCCGGCGAAACTGCCGTATTCATTATCCGTACCGGTGAAGCTGCCGCCGGTTACTTCAACCGTGCCTTTAAGAATATTTAATGCCGCATAGTTGTTACCGTTAAATTCACCGCCGAAAATATAGGCTGCGCCGTGGTTTGTAATGCCGTAAGAGCCGCTGAACTCTCCGCCATAAATATAGGCTGTTCCGCCGGGGTTAACGGTTATTGCACCTCGCTTTGAAGATTCAAAGGTGCCGTCGTAAATATATACTGTGCCGGAACCTTCGATTGCAGAATAAGTACCGGCTTCAATTCTGCCGTTTTTAAAGTTGAGCGTGCCGGAATTGTTAATACCTGCGGCGCCCTTGAACAAGCCATCTTCAATGGTAAGCGTACCATAGTTCAAGATTGCCTGAGCTAATTCAGCGTTTGTCTGAATTGTGCCGCCTTCACCGCTGTCCTTGATTGTTACGTCTGCATCGGGTTGAAGCCTTATAGTTTGTTCTGTTTCGTTAAGCAGAGTTTTTCCGTTAAGGTCAAGCGTGAACTTGCCGGAAGAAACATACTGCGTTGACGAAAGTGTAACATCATCAAGCAGAGTGAGTGTGCTGCCTTCGCTTGCACTTGCCGCTGTGACTGCTTCGGCAAAAGTTTTATAATTACCTACTGCATTGCCGTCTTTATCGGTTACCTTTGCGGCGTAGTTGAGCAGAGTGAACTCAACCGTTGCAGTTGCACCGCCGACTGTTACACTTGCAGTATAAGTGCCTGCATCTTTAGGGGGCAAGCCGTAAGGGGCTGAATATGTAATATCACTGATTGCAACCGAAGTATCAACAAGGTTGTTTTCAATGGTTGCTTCTTTTGCGGTTATGCCGTCTGCATAAAGGTCAGCAGGTGCAAGAATTGTGAGTGTACCCTCGGGGTCAGGGCAGCTGCCGTCTGTATTTTCGCAAACAGCGGTAATTGTATCACCCGAAGCGGTATATTCAAATGAGTGAGTATGAAGATTTATTCCGCAAAAATCGCAAGCGCTGTCGCTGTCTGTTTCGCTGTCGTAATGCCAGGGATAGTTGGGATTTATTGCAGAGTTTGTATAAACCTTCTCTGCATCGACATCGCAGGAAATATATCCGTAGTTAACCTTGTCTGCACTTAAGATAACGGGCATGGGATCTGTGCCGAGCTTCTGTCCCCAACCGTTGCCGAGAGCATAGGCGATTTCACCTGTTGAGAGCTTTGAAGCGGGCATTCCCTCGCTGTCATATATTTCAAAGTGTGATGCCAATGCATAATCCGAATCGTAAACGGGGCCGTTATATCTGTCGGTAATGTAAATTGTTTTCTGAATCAGTACGGGGTTGTTTTTGTCACCTGTACAGATAATGCCGCCGATATAATTTCTTACAGACGAACCCGAAACGGTAAAATCCGAGGGATCGTCAACCTTGAGAGCTACGTCTGCAAGACAGTTAAGAATTTCAGTTCTGCTGTGGCCGAATACTGCAGCACAAATACCTGCGGCAGCCGCACCGCCATCTTTGGCATAAATCGAGCCTTGTGCATAGCAGTTGGTAATGGTTGAGCCGGCAGCATATGAAGCAATACCTGCAACAAGACCGTATCTGCTTTCAAAATAAAAATTGGTTACCGCAACGTTGGCTATAATTGCTTTTACAGAGTGAGCCACAAGTGACAGATAGGGGCTGTCTTCAGGGTCCTTGCAGTAAAGACCGCTTATGGTGTAGCCGTTACCGTTAAAGATACCTGTAAACGGATTATCGCGTGTTCCGACAGGAGTCCATACACGGGCACCCGTGGTAGAAGCCGACATAGTGCCGCTGTTATAAGTAATATTTTTAGTAAGCGAGGCATTGATTGCGGTGTTACCGCTGTTTACTTGAGCGGCAAACCAATCAAGGTCATCTGCCGAGTCAATCTCGTAATAGGTTTTACCGCCGATTTCAACTGTCGGCGGAGCTGCTGCCGCAAACGCCGAAATCGGCGCCATTGACAAAAGCATTGCAACAGCGATTAAAATGCTTATGAGTTTGTTTGTTTTTTTCATAGGGTTTCCTCCTTGGTTATTAAGTGCAGAGTGCAGAGTTCAGAATGCAGAATTATAATTCATTTCATTCTGCATTCATCATTCTGAATTCTGCGTTTAATAATGAGCCATTTTGCATTCGCAAACGGGATTCAGACCGAAAAGCCTGTTAAAGAAATTGACTATCTTCCATAAGAAGCCCATAAAACCGTCTCGGTGACATACATGCTCGCAGTTTACCGCCTTTTCAATCTTTGCTTCAATCGCCGCTATACCGTCCGCAACATCTGCGTGAGTTTCAGGGTTAGATTCTTTGATTGCCGCAAGGTCTGCCTTGATTTCGGCAATAAGCTGTGCATATTCTTCGCCTGAGTGAGCCTGCTCAAACTCTGCAATCCTTGCTTCAATCGCAGTGTAATCGGGCTTTAAAAATGTACCGTCTTCAATACCCTTTTCGATCGTATCGCATATTTCGTTTATACCGTCTGAAATACCGTCAAGTATATACTGTTCATCCGTGGTATAGTTGTTTTTTATGCCTGTGTTTCCAAGATATTCGTCAGCAATTTTCCCGACCTGTGTGCGAATATACTCCTTTGTATCCTCAATAAGGCTGTCGGCATATTCATTGATAAGGCTGTTATAACGGTCCATAGCTGTATCATATTCGCTGTAATCAGCTTCTATTGCGCCGCAGACACACTCATCAGTACCGTCGAAGCTGTGGTTATGAGTACTAACCTTTAGTTCAAGATATGATTCATCTTCGAGCAACGACGAATCTTTTACAATCTCAAACTCACCGTCGGGAGAGGTTTTTGCAAATATATATGAGTTTTCGGGAGCACCTTCGGCTATCATGAAACTTCCCCCACTATAGAGCATTCCGTCAGGAGAACTACCCTTGAAGATTGCCCCCGGAGCTATTGTTAAGCTTTTGTGGTTGGCTATGATTTTTTGGTTATCACTTGAAGCGGTCAGAGTGCCCCCATTGAGAACAACATCATTGGAGAAAGCAGGGTTGTTTTTTACAGAAATCGTAACGTTGCCGCCGTTTTGGGTATAAGGTGTGCATATGACCGAATAACCTGCTCCTTCCGCAGTTGCCGTAATACTGATATCACCGCCGTTCACGGTTAATTCTCCGTCCCAACCGCTATTCGTAATAAAATATCCTTTTGTTGTTACCGAAAGAGATGCGTTTTCTTCTGCATTGATAATAACATCCGCATTCCAGTTTGCAATTGCATAGCTTAGACTGGGAACTATTGCATTGTCACCGGAAAGGGTTATGGTTATACTTTCGTCAATATCTGAAGATAATAAATAATGGTCAAACGTAAGATCTTTGAACGTAACATCAACGCCGTAACTGTCAATAATTTGCATTTTGGGATTATTTCCGGTAAAAACGAAGCCGTCCGGGTCATAATTATTTTCATCAATATTGTAATAATTTGTTTCAGTCTTTGAAACATCGACAACAGTCGGCACGCCGTCACTTTCAGCAGCAAAAACAGAAAGCGGTGCAAACGAAAGCACCATTACAACAGTGAGTAAAATGCTTGTAAGTCTGATTGTTTTTTTCATAGGTTTTTCCTCCTTGTTATGTAAATACAAAATGCTAAAGCATTAATATGATTTTCGGTTTAATTGCTTTCTTTTTCGACAAAGTCAGTAAACTCTGCAAGGACACGTTTGCCGAGTCCTCTGCAGTCCATAGCAAGAACTCTGTCAATTTTTTCCTTACGGATTTCATCGGGTATATTGTATATGCCGAGAATCTGATTGAGAGCGGCAGATATTCTGACATCAAGCGGCACAGATGCTTCGTTTGAGATAATTGTTGCGTAATCTATACCTTGAATAAGTATCTCCGCTTCAACGAACTTCTCATGAGTCCACTCTTTGCAATAGTCTGCAAGAAGCTTCTTTGCTCTGCTTACGTGGTTTTCGCGAAGATAATCGAGGCACATTCTGCTCTGAAATGCAGAAACAAAGAAATCTCTTGCAACCTCATTTTCTTCACACGCTGCCGCAACAGTCATAAGCTCAATACATATTGACAAAACAGAGCCCACTCCCCTGTCAGCCTCGTAATCAATCAGCTTTTCCTGAAACTCGCAAAGCATTCTTACAAGCTCGGCAAGCACGTATTCTTTTGTCGGGAAATAAAACGTGAAATTACCTTTGCTGATTCCAAGTTCGCTGCATACCATCTGCACAGTTGTTGCCGAATAGCCGTGTTCAAGAAACAATCGGGTCGAAACACGGATAATTTTATCTTTTGTATTCTCTTTTTTCGCCATAGTACCTCCTATGAGCAATATTTGTACGTGTACTAATTGCATTTTAGCACACATACTAACACAAGTCAATATATTTGCCAACTTTTTACCCTTAACACTCAATACTTGCACCGGTAGATAATATAAAGTATATTTACATTTAAAGTAGCCTATAGTAGAATACTAACTGCTGAACATTTTACCTGAGGTGATTTTATGTATAATTTAAAATTTGATACCATCTGTAAAAACAGCTGCACCGTCACATTAAACAGCAGCGTTGAAAATGACGTTATGTACGTTGACGTAAAAATGTTGCAGAACGAAAAAGCAGTGCCTGAGCAGTTTTCCGTTAAATGGAAAATCAGCGGCGATGACTGTTGCGGTGTGTGGAATTCATTCGCACGCAATCATACAATCCGTCCCGATTGGGGAAGCGTTGAGGCAATATCAAGACTCGCTTCGGGTATGCCGATTCAGCAGATAACCACATTTGACGGCAACAATAAAATCTGCGTTTCGATTTCCGACGTTGATACTCCTTCAAAAATCACAATGGGGTACTGTGAGGAAACTGCCGAAATACTCTGCGAAGCGGTATTTTTCACTCTGCCTACAAATGCATTAAATGAGTATTCTGCAAAGCTCAGAATTGATATGAGAAATATCCCATTTTACGACAGCATTTATGATACTGTTGAGTGGTGGGAAAACGAATGCGGCTACAAGTCGGCTTTTGTCCCTGAAAGTGCAAAATTGCCGATGGATTCACTCTGGTACAGCTTTCATCAGAATCTTGAAAAAGATAAAATTCTTGAAGAATGCCGTCTTTCAAAAGAACTTGGTATGCAGACAGTTATAATAGATGACGGCTGGCAGACAGACGACAACAACCGCGGCTATGCCTACTGCGGTGACTGGGCTGTATGCGAAAACAAAATGGGAGATATGGCAGCTCTTGTTGATTCGATTCACAAAATCGGTCAGAAGGTAATGCTGTGGTACTCTGTGCCCTTTGTCGGTCGCTACTCTGAAAAATACAGCGAATTCAAAGATTATTTGCTCGACAAATCGGGTAACGATAAAGATTTCTGGGCACTTGACCCGAGATACAAAAAGGTAAGAGATTACCTTTGCTGTGTTTATAAAAAGGCAGTAACCGATTGGAAGCTTGACGGACTGAAGCTTGATTTTATTGACAGCTTTGTCTTAAGAGGCAAGTCACTCGAGTACGATGAAAGACGCGATTACCAGTCGCTTGAAGACGGAATACATGCACTTATGTCGGAAATCAAAGCCGAGCTTACGGCAATAAACAGCGATATTTTAATCGAATTCCGTCAGTCTTACATAGGCCCTTCAATCAGAAAATACGGCAATATGCACCGTGTCGGCGACTGCCCCGGTGATATCCTCTCAAACCGCAGTCAGATAGTAAATATGCGAATGACTTCGGGAAAAACAGCAGTACATTCGGATATGCTGATGTGGAACGAAAATGACAGTGCCGAAAATGCCGCAATGCAGTTTGCAAGCGTTATCTTTGCTGTACCGCAAATATCTATGCTGATAAAGGATTTACCGCAAGAGCATACCGAAATGCTCAGGTTCTATATATCATTCTGGATGGAATACAGACACGTACTTCTTGGCGGAAAATTAACCGCAAAAAATCCCGAAAATGATTATTCTCAGGCTTCCGCAACCCTTGATAACACTACCGTTACAGCCGTTTACACCAACAACGTTGTTGATTCAAAAAGTGATAAAACGGTTGTTGTAAATGCTTCGGGATTCGATTCTGTTATTGTAAAGAATGCGGCTGAAAAGAGCTTTACCGTCAAAAACTGTAAGGGTGAAATAATAGGCAACGGCACGGTTAAAAATAACCTTGAAGAGATAGCCGTAACAAAATCCGGAATAGTAATTATTAAATAAAACAAGAAAAAACATCTCCCGAGCGGCAGATTGTACCGCCCCAAATTGTACGGACAGTACAAAAAGCCCCTATGGTAGAAATATTTAGTTAAGCGACAAACTGACTTCGTTTTTCAAGCGGGGTCAGTTTTGTTTTAAGTTGAATTCGT
>JAZSEX010000038.1:0-13239 GCA_045531935.1 Acutalibacteraceae bacterium
CCCTGCCCGATGTGTACGGGGGCAATTATTAATTCAAGAGTTAAACGTGTTGTTTTTGGTGCATACGATTATAAGTCGGGCTCTATGGGCAGTGTTGTAAACCTCTGTGACCTGCCGTATAACAGCAAACCACGCATTGAAGGCGGCTTTATGCAGGATGAATGTGCCACTTTGCTGACTGAGTTCTTTGCGGCGCTGCGTGTGCGTAAGGCTGAAGAAAAACGAAAAAGAAAAGAGGAGCTGAACAGATGTACCTGCACCTCGGACAAGACACAGTCGTAACCTACGACGAAATTCTCGGCATTTTCGACCTTGAGGCAACTACAGTCTCCAAGGCAACACGTGATTATCTCGCAACCGCAACAAAGCAGGGCAGGGTAGTCAATGTCGGATTTGAATTGCCGAAATCATTTGTTGTGTGCCGTGATAAGCTCGGTAATACAACGGTTTATATATCACCTATCTCCCCGTCAACTCTTCTTAAACGAAGCAGAAACAGCCTGGCGGGTATGAAATAAGAGGAGGAAGTCAGTTTTGGATAATCAGGAAAAAGTTCAGAACATGGAAGCTTTCACAGACGAAATCAATGAAGAGGGTATCGGCCCCGTTGAGCAGATGGATACTGCCGTAAACGAGGAATACGGTGCAGGTCAGATTCAGGTTCTCGAAGGACTTGAGGCTGTCCGTATGCGTCCGGGTATGTATATCGGCTCTACCGGCCCCAACGGTCTTCACCATCTTGTATACGAAATTGTCGATAACTCAATCGACGAGGCTCTTGCAGGTTTCTGTACCCATATCGAGGTATCAATCGAGCCTGACAACATTATCACCGTACGCGATAACGGCCGTGGTATCCCTGTAGATATGAATGAAAAAATGGGTATGCCTGCTGTTACTGTTGTTCTTACCGTGCTTCATGCCGGTGGTAAATTCGGCGGCAGCGGCTATAAGGTTTCCGGCGGTCTTCACGGCGTTGGTTCCTCGGTTGTTAATGCTCTTTCCGAGTGGTTTGAGGTTGAGGTTTCACGTAACGGCAACGTCTACCGTCAGAAGTTTGAACGCGGTGCAATTATGAGCGACCTCGATATCGTAGGCACAAGTGAAACCACAGGTACATTCATCCGCTTCAAGGCAGATGCTGAGATTTTTACTGAAACAACTGTTTATGAGTTCGAGGTTCTCGAGCGCAGACTCCGCGAATCTGCATTCCTCAATGCAGGCCTCCATATCACCTTTACCGACAGACGTGATCCCGACAATATTGTCGAGCGTGTATTCTGCTACGAAGGCGGTCTTAGTGAGTTTGTAAACTACGTTAATGAGAGCCGCGGCTTTACTCCCGTACAGCCTGCTCCCATCCACTTCTCAAGTGTTCGTGATGATTCAAGTGCCGAAATCGCACTTATGTATAACGACGGCTATAACGAAACTCTTATCAGCTTTGCAAATAACGTACGTACTATCGACGGCGGTACACACGAAACAGGTTTCAAAACTGCACTTACCAAGGTCTTCAACGATTACGGCAAGAAGTACGGCATTCTTAAAGAGAATGACAAAAACCTTTCAGGTGAAGACGTACGTGAAGGTCTTGTTGCAATTATCAGCGTAAAGCTGACCGAGGCTCAGTTTGAGGGTCAGACCAAGGGTAAGCTCGGCAATACCGAAATGACCAAGCTCGTTTCAAAGACTGTTGTTGACAAGCTTATGACCTATTTCGAAGAGAATCCGCAGGTCGCAAAGGCTCTTCTTACTAAGGCTTGTGAGGCTTCCCGCGTTCGTGAGGCTGTCCGTAAGGCAAAGGAGTCTGCACGTAAAACAGCTCTTTCAAATTCAAGCTCACTTCCCGGTAAGCTTGCTGACTGTACAGATAAAAATCCCGAAAATACAGAGCTTTACATCGTCGAGGGTGACTCGGCAGGCGGCTCTGCAAAAGAGGGCAGAGATAAAAACTATCAGGCAATTCTTCCTCTTTGGGGTAAGATGCTCAACGTCGAAAAAGCAAGACTCGACAAGGTTATCGGCAACGAAAAGCTGACACCTGTTGTAATTGCTCTCGGTACAGGTATTGATGAAGATTTCGATATTACAAAACTTCGTTATCATAAAATAATCATTATGGCCGATGCCGACGTCGACGGTGCTCATATCCGAACACTTCTGCTTACATTCTTCTTCCGTTATATGCGTCCGCTTATCGACAACGGTCATATATATATTGCCCAGCCACCGCTTTATAAAATCAGCAAGGGTAAGAAGGTTGAATATGCTTTCTCCGATGAAGAGCGTGACGAAAAGATTGCTGAAATGGGCGGCAGCTGCGACATCCAGCGTTACAAAGGTCTTGGTGAGATGGACCCGATTCAGCTTCGCGAAACCACTATGGACCCTGCAAACCGTACAATGCTTCGAGTTACTCTGGAAGATGCTATCGAGGCTGATGAAACCTTCTCAATTCTTATGGGCGATAAGGTTGAGCCCAGACGTGAGTTTATCGAAAAGAATGCAAAATACGTACAGAATCTTGATGTCTGATAAATTGGAGGTAGATTAAAATGTTTGAAAATGTACTTGATTCAATCTCTCTTATTCGCGAAACAGATAAAGAAGTAGCAGATGCTATGCAGCTTGAGCTTGCACGTCAGAAGCGCAATATCGAGCTTATCGCATCCGAAAATATTGTTTCTCCTGCAGTGCTTGCTGCAATGGGCAGTGTTCTTACCAACAAATATGCTGAGGGTTACCCTGCAAAGCGTTACTACGGCGGTTGCGAGTGTGTCGATATCGTTGAAAATATTGCTATCGAGCGTGCAAAGCAGCTTTTCGGTGCAGAGCATGTCAACGTTCAGCCTCACTCAGGCTCTCAGGCTAACTTTGCTGTTTACAACGCATTCCTCAAGCCCGGTGATACAGTTATCGGTATGAGCCTTGACTGCGGCGGTCACCTTACACACGGCTCACCCGCAAACCTCAGCGGTAAGCTCTACAACTTCGTACCCTACGGTGTTACCGAAGAAGGTTTTATCGATTATGACGAGCTTGAAAGACTTGCTCTCGAAGTTAAGCCGAAGCTCATCGTAGCAGGTGCTTCCGCATATCCCAGAACAATCGACTTCCGTCGTATCAGCAAAATTGCAAAGCTTGCAGGCAGCCTCTTTATGGTTGATATGGCTCATATCGCAGGTCTTATTGCGGCTGATTGCCACGATTCTCCCGTGCCCTTTGCTGATTTTGTTACAACTACCACTCACAAAACTCTCCGCGGTCCCCGCGGCGGTATGATTCTCTGTAAGGAGGAGTATGCCAAGGATATCGACAAGGCTATCTTCCCCGGCAGCCAGGGCGGTCCCCTTATGCACGTTATCGCAGGTAAGGCTGTCTGCTTCGGTGAGGCTCTCAAGCCCGAGTTCAAGGCTTATCAGCAGCAGATTGTTAAGAATGCAAAGGCTCTTGCAGCTGCACTTCTCGAGAAAGGCTTCAACCTTGTTTCAGGCGGTACAGATAATCACCTTATGTTGGTTGATCTTCGTCCCTTCAGCATCACAGGTAAAGAGCTTGAGAAGAGACTTGACGAAGTATTTATCACAGTCAATAAGAACGCTATCCCCAATGACCCCGAAAAGTTCTTTATCACAAGCGGCGTGCGTATCGGTACAGCAGCCGTCACCTCCAGAGGTATGGTTGAAGAGGATATGGTTAAGATTGCCGAGCTTATCTATCTTGCCGCTACAGATTTCGAAAACAGTGCAGATACAATCCGTGCCGAAGTTACAAAAATCTGTGAAAAATACCCGATTTATTAATAACAAGTTTAATTCATACAGCCTCGTGAGAGGCTGTATTTTTTTGCCCTTATGTCACAGAATATCATTGAATATTATGATGATAGGGTGATTTTTGTATGGAGTCATTATGGCGTAAAAATGTTGAAATGCCATCGTTCCCGACACTTGAGGGCGATGTTAAAACTGATGTGCTGATTATAGGCGGCGGTATAGCGGGGCTGTTGACGGCATATTTTCTGCATGAAAGAGGAGTGCCGTATATACTTGTTGAGAAGGACAGAATTTGCAGCGGTACAACCCGGAACACAACTGCAAAAATCACGTCACAGCACGGATTGATTTATCATAAGCTGTTGAAAAATTCAGGTATTGAAAAAGCAAAAATGTATTACCGTGCAAATGAAGAAGCTGTAGCGGAGTACACACGTCTTTGCAATGATATTGACTGCGATTTTGAAATTAAGGATAACCTTGTCTATTCTGTATCAGACAGAGAAGTATTGGAAAAAGAAATGTCCGCACTTTTAAAAATCGGCTGTAATGCTAAGCTTTTCGATTCAGTTCCGTTGCCGATTAATACCGTGGGTGCCGTAGCTTTCAGTGCTCAGGCTCAGTTTCATCCGCTGAAATTTCTCGGCAATATAGCGAAAAATCTCAATATATTTGAGCAAACCTTTGTCCGTGAGATGAAAGGCAATATTGCAGTTACCGATAAAGCCGAGATTAATGCGGAAAATGTAATTGTTACAACTCATTTTCCTTTTATAAATAAACACGGGCTTTATTCTTTGAAGCTTTATCAGCACCGCTCTTATGTGATTGCACTCGAAAATGCACAGCAAACAGGCGGTATGTATGTTGACGAAAATAAAAAAGGGCTTTCTTTCCGCAATTACGCAGGTGTGCTTTTGCTCGGAGGAGGCAGTCACCGTACGGGGAAGGATGGCGGTAATTGGGCGGAGCTTCGTGAGTTTGCCGCAAAAAACTATAAACATTCGACTGAGGTTGCACACTGGGCGGCACAGGATTGTATGAGCCTCGATTCTGTGCCTTATATCGGAAATTATTCTGCCAATACTCACAGGCTTTTTGCAGCAAGCGGCTTCAATAAATGGGGTATTACCGGGGCTATGGTTGCCGCAAAGCTGCTGTGCGACTGTGTTAACGGTGTGAAAAATGAATATTATGAGCTTTTCACACCCGACAGAAATATGCTAAAGCCGCAGCTTTTTGTAAATACGGTTGAGTCTACTGCAGGCTTTGTGGGCTTTACCGGCAAACGCTGTCCGCATTTAGGCTGTTCACTCAAATGGAACAGTGCAGAGCATTCGTGGGATTGTCCGTGCCACGGCTCGCGTTTTGACAAAAACGGCACGGTGCTTGACAACCCTGCAAACGGAAATTTGAAGAAACATCCGTAATAATCTGAAAAAGCCTTGCTTTTACCTTACTGTTACGTTGTGACTTAACTTTCTGTTAATACTTTATTGACAATCACTTTACAAATTGTTATGATTTAATCAATGAAAAACACGGAGGTGAAACAGTAATGGATCAGATTCTTGGTTTTGTAGAGCAGCTCCTTTCTTACCTCAACGAGGGTGAGGCTGCAGATATCGTCGGTATGGTTAAGGATTCCGGTGTTGTTGAAATCATTGTTAACTTCTTCAAGAGCATTTTCGAGATGTTCGCATAATTGTTAACATAATACAATTGCTGACAAAAAGCGGGTTTTTGACCCGCTTTTTTGTTGTGTATCGACATTTTTAAATTTTTTGTTGATTTTAATTGATTTTTATTTGACAAAAAGGATAACCAATGATATAATCACATCTGTAAACGTTTGCGTAACGGAGGTGAAATTTGAAATGGATCAGATCATCGAAATGATTAAGGGTATTGACTGGGAGCAGGTTATTGCTACAGTTAAGGACATCATTGCTAAGATTGAGGAGTCCGGCATCATCGATAAGGCTATCGCTGCTGTTAAGGATCTCATCGCTATGATCGCTGGCTAATTAGCTGACGAAAATTGCTGCATAAAAGGAAGGTGCTTCTTCGGAAGCGACCTTCCTTTTTCATTTTGTTTATTTTTTGTTTCTTCTCTGCCAATAATAATAGTGGAGGGGATTCTTTTGACTTTTGAAAAAATCCGTGTCGGTGCAAGAATGAAGCTTGTAGGCAGAGTAAAAACGGGTAATATGCTTATCTTTTTTTCGGTGTGCCTTCGTGTTGCTGTGTATACGCTTGCTTTTTTTACTGCTCTTCGTTTTTCTTACCTGTATTCATTTGTCGGTGGCAGATTCCTGCTTGCTTTATGCGGTGTTGTTATTTTACTCGGATTACTTATTCTGCAGTGTACGCGTACTGTCAAAGACAGGTGGTTTTCTTATCTTAGTAAATCAGAGGCGGTCTTAATATCGGATATTGTAACCGGTTTCAGGGTATGTGATGCTGTAAAATCCGTTAAAATCGGCATATTGTCGTTCGTTTTCTCTTTTATCAGAATGGTGTTGTTCGGGGCTTTGCCGTCAGCCTTAAGCTTTTTGCTGTGGAATACTTTATGTGACGGCGTCAGTCGTGCGGTGTTGTTCTTTTTCTTATGCGGTTATGTTATAGCTGTGTTATGTTCTGTTTTCTTTATGACTGTGTCTCTCAGCTGTGTCAGTCTTGCTCGCTCACTATGCTCGGACAATGTAAGTGATTTGGCGGAAATCCTTAAAAAACTTGAAAAATACTGCTTTAGACTTTTCGGATATTCACTGTTTCTCAGCATCTTTAACCGATGCTCGCGTCGCTTTTCCAAAATTGTGTTTGCGGGCTTGCTTGCAGCTTCGGATTAAACCTTTTTGTAACGTCAATTACCTTTCAATTATTGACTTTTATTTACATCAGTGTTATAATCAGTAAACAAATTAGTTCGTTACGGACTAAAATATTATTTTTATAAAGGAGTCAACACAATGAAAAAGTCTTTCACAAAAGTAATTGCTGCAGTTATGTGTGTTGCCGTTCTTCTTTCCGGCACAAGCGTTATGTCTTTTGCAGCAACATCAAGCGAAAATCTCGGTAATGCTATCAACGATTGGATCAACGCTATTTCATCCTACTCTTGGGATGATTTCTTCGGCTTCGTTACAGCTATCCTCGGCTTCTTCGGCTTCAAGGGCAGCTTCGAAGGTGTTCACAGCCTTCCCGAGCTTATGAGCGAGTGGTTCGAGATGCTTGGCCCCATCGGTGAGATTTACGATAACTTCATCAACAACATCGGCACAAGCGAGCTTCTTGATTTTATCATGGGCTTCCTTGGTTAATTAACTGAAACAAAAAGCCTCCCAAAGAGGGAGGCTTTTTTATTAGAATTTATTATGGAGTGAAAGTTTATGTACGAAAATAATTGGGAATCTCTCAACTCGCGTCCCGTGCCTGAGTGGTTTGCCGATGCTAAATTCGGTATCTTTATCCATTGGGGTCTTTATTCAGTGCCTGCATATGCCCCTAAAAAAGATTATGCAGAGTGGTACGGATATGCCTGCAATATGGAAAATCCCGAAACCGAGGCTCAGGTAAAATATAAGGCTCACCACGAAAAATACTATAACTCAAGACCTTATTACGATTTTGTCAATGATTTTACCGGCTACCGTTTTGATGCTGAAAAATGGGCAGATCTTTTCAAGCGCGCAGGTGCAAAGTACATAAACTTTGTTTCAAAGCATCACGATGGCTACTGTCTTTACGAAACCGAGTATGCACCCGGTCTCAACTCTGTTGAGTGTGCACCCAAACGAGATTTCCTTATGGAACTCAAAAATGCTATGGAGGGCACTGGTGTACGTTTCGGTGTTTATCATTCTGTTTACGAGTGGTGGCATCCCTATTACCTCGAAGACCCCGAAAAATATGCTCTCGAGCATCTTCATCCCATGCTTAAGGAGCTTATTGAAAAGTATCAGCCCAATACACTCTTTACCGACGGTGAGTGGGAGCATGAGAGCTCTGTATGGCATTCAACCGAGTTCTTACAGTGGCTCTATAACGAGTCATCAGTAAAGGATTTCATCGTGCCTAATGACCGTTGGGGTAAGGAAACAAGAGGTAAGCTCGGCGGTAACTTCACTACAGAATACGGTATTATCGATGTTTATCAGGGTGAACTCAGAAGAATTGAAGATGTCGAGCTTGACAGACCGTTTGAGGAATGCCGCGGTATCGGCAGCTCATTCGGCATAAATAAAGAAGAGGACTGTGCCAATTATCTCACACCCAAAGAGCTTCTCGAAACTCTTTGCTCTCTTGTATCAAAGGGCGGTAACTTCCTTCTCAATATCGGTCCCGATGCAGACGGTACAATCCCCGTAATTATGGAGGAACGTCTCCTTCAGATGGGTGATTGGCTTCGTGTAAACGGTGACGCTATCTACGGTACACGTATATATACCAAGAAGCAGCAGGAAGGTGTCTACTACACCAAAAAGGGCGACGATGTTTATGCAATAATCAATCGCTTCCCCTTCGGCTCACAGGTGCTTGAATTCGTACCTTATTCTGCAGACCTTAAGGCAACTCTCCTTGGCAGTGATGCTGTTCTTGAAATCAAGGATAACGAGGGCAGGGCAGAGATTGTATTCCCTGCAATTAATCCCGATATGCTCGATAGCAACTGGCTCTATACAATTAAGCTTTCAAAATAACTCAACAGACACGCCGTTTTGTTACAAAGCGGCGTGTCCCTTTTTATATAAAAAACAAGTAAAAAATTATATAGGTTATGTTGACAATGTACAAAAGCTGTTGTAAACTTATGGTGTCAATGATATTTGGAGGTGTAAGTATGAAGTTCTGTTCAGAATGCGGTGCCAATCTGCCCGATGAAGCTCTGTTTTGTATGAGTTGCGGTGCTCCCGTACCGTCCGATGTTAATCAGCCTGCTCCCGAGCAGCCTGTGTATGTTAATATCGACCCTGTTCAACCTCCGCATCCTCAATATCCCGAAGCTCAGCCGGCAGGTCCGGAAGACGATCCGTATCCCGTTACCGTTACTCACCGCGGCTTCTGGTGGCTCGGCTTTATTGTCCCTGTTCTCGGTCTTGTGTTACATATCGTGTGGAAAAATTCCAGACCACGCCTTTCAAGGAGTATAGGTAAAGGGGCACTCGTCAGTGCTATTATCGGTTCGGTCTTCTATACCGTATATATTATTGCTATAGCAGTGTTGGGTGTCTTATCAGAAGTCTATATTTAAAATAAATTTCAAAGGAGATATTTATTATGAAATTCTGTGGTAATTGCGGTCAGCAGCTTGAAGACAGTGCTGTTTTTTGCTCATCCTGCGGTGTAAATGTAGGTGAGCCCGTAGCTCCTCAGTCTCCGGTGCAGGAGCAGCCCGTACAGCAGAGCTATGCACAGCCTCAGCAGCCGGTCTATATTCCCGATCCTGTCAATACAGCACCTGTAAACAACGATCCGTATCCGATCAACGTTACGCATAAGGGCTTCTGGTCTCTCGGCTTCTTCTTCGGTATTGTAGGTCTCATTCTCTACTTTGTAATGAAGAATTCCAAGCCCAGACTTGCAAGGAGCGCCCTCAAAGGCTTTATAGCAGGTTGTATCCTTTACGGTGTTGTCATAACTCTTTATATTATTATAGCGGTTGTAGGTGCCGTAGCAATAATGTAAAATCTGATTATAAAAAGCAGACGGGTATTGCAAATTTTAACCCAGCCCGTCTGCTTTTTGTTATAACTTATCCGGAGGTCGTTATGAAATTTCTTGTTGTTACCGATCTGCATTATTCCGACAAGCCTGCGGGCGATAATAACCGTTATCACTATATGTCACTCGATAAGGTTAAAACTGCAATCGAGCATTATTACGACGGTTGTGAGTTTGCAGTCTGCCTTGGAGACGTTGTCGACAGCTTTGAAGGCTACAAGCCGCAGACTCAGCTGCTTGCCGAAATGCGTCAGATGCTTGACGGGTTTGATATTCCTTTTTATACAACCTTCGGCAACCACGATACGGCACTAGATAAAAATGAATTTATCCGCCTTATCGGTATGCCCGGCAGATATTATTCTTTTGAAAGCTCGGGCTATCTCTTCCTTATGCTCGACAGCTGTATGAATTCAAAAGACGTACCTTATCCCGAAAAAGAGATTAAGTGGACTCAGTGCTTTGTCGATGACGAGCAGCTTGCCTGGATGAAAGAAAAAATATCAAAATCCGATTTGCCCGTTGTTGTTATGACTCACGCACTTCTTTCGGGCGATGAAGACCATACCATAATCAATGCCGATGAAATAACCGATATTCTCTATGAATATGAGGATAAAATCGCTGCGGTATTCTGCGGCCATTATCACGACGGATTACATTCAAAGCTCGGCTCAATTCCTTATGTTGTGTTCAAAGCACTGTGTATGGGTGAAACTCTCACCTGTGCAGTGGTTGAAATAGAAGAAACCTATGTAAAAATAACGGGCTACGGTGACGAGCCCTCAGTTCAGATAAAAAAGGAGAAATAAGCAATATGCAGTTCAAAGCCTATCACAAAGACTTAAATTCGCTTCATATCGGCTGTGAAGCACCCCGTGCGTATTTTGTTCCCTACAGCAGTGAGGCTGTTGCCCTTGCAGGTGACAGAAACGAATCAGACAGATTTCTCAACCTCTGTGGCGAGTGGGATTTCAGATTTTATAAGAGCTTTGAAGATATTGAGGAGGATTTCCTTGAGCAGAGCTTCAGTGAAACTATAACTGTTCCTCTGTGCTGGCAGCTTCTTCTTGACAGAGGCTACGACGTACCTCTTTACTCAAACCTCAAGTATCCCTTCCAGCTCGATCCTCCTCACGTTCCCGATGAGAATCCCTGCGGTCACTACTCCCGTACGTTCACTCTTCCCGAAAGCTTCAATCAGAAGGTTTACGTTAATTTCGAGGGTGTTTCATCCTGCTTCTATCTCTTTATAAATAAGCAGTTTGTCGGCTACAGCCAGGTCAGCCGCTGCACAAGCGAGTTTGATATTACAGATAAGCTCGTCAATGGCGAAAACCGTATCGACGTGCTGGTTGTCAAATGGTGTGACGGTTCATATCTTGAAGATCAGGATTGTTTCCGTCTTTCAGGTATCTTCCGTGAGGTGTATCTCCTCAGCCGTGATAATAACCATATCAAAGATTTCTATGCACGTGTTGATGTGCCCGAAACTCTCGACAGTGCAAAGATTACGGTAGACACTGAGCTCTGCGGTGAGGCTGACGTTGAGTATAAGCTTATCTCTCCGAATGGTGAAGAACTTTATTGCGGAAACAGTAACGTTATTGATGTTACTGCACCTGCACTCTGGAATTCTGAAGAGCCTGTACTTTATACTCTTGTTCTTAAAGCAGGGGATGAAGTAATTGCTCAGAAAATAGGTCTTAAACGCCTTGAAATCAAAGATGCCGTTGTTTACCTCAACGGTAAGGCTGTCAAGCTCTGGGGTATAAATCGTCACGATTCAAGCCCCACCGGAGGATATACCGCAAGTATGGGAGAAATGCTCGAGGATCTTTATATCCTCAAGCGTGCAAGCTGTAACTGTATCCGTACTTCTCACTATCCCAATGACCCCCGTTTTGTCGGTCTTTGCGACGAGCTTGGATTTATGCTTGTTGATGAGGCTGATATTGAAACTCACGGTATGGGCTTCGAATACCGCGATACATGGGATTGGATGCGTTGGTCAATGCTCTCAACTGTCGATGAGTGGGAAGCTGCTTACGTTGACCGTGCGGCTAGACTCTTTGAGCGTGATAAAAACCACGCCTGTATCGTTATGTGGTCACTCGGTAACGAGTCCGGCTGCGGCAAAAACCACAGAGCAATGGGCAAGTATATCAAGAGCCGCGATAAGAATGCAATAATCCACTACGAAAACTCTCACCTTGAGTTCAAGGCAGTACCCGAGGGAGAGAATTTTGCGGATATTTCAGACGTTGAAAGCCGTATGTATGCTGAGCTTGATTACACCGAGAATTATCTCAAAAACAATCCTGCAAAGCCTTTCTATTTCTGCGAGTACGTCTGTGCGTATTCAACCGGTAATATCTTCGGTCATATCCGCCTTGCCGATAAGTATGACAGTCTCTTCGGTATGTGTATCTGGGAAATGAACGACCACTCAATCGCTGTTAAAAACGGTGACAAAACAGGCTACCGCTACGGCGGAGATTTCGGTGACTATCCGAATGATGAGGATTGCTGTATTGACGGTCTTGTGTTTGCAAACCGCGAACTTCGTCCCGGTTACTTTGATATGAAGCGTGCTTACCAGCCCTTCACAACTACATACAGTAATGGTGCTGTTACTATTTTCAACAAGCGTTATTTCACTTCACTTGACGATATGGCTCTTACCTGGAGCATTATTTGTGACGGTGTGGAGATTAAGAGAGGTAAAGTAGATTCACTTGATATTGCCGCACGCGAGAGTGCAGAAATCAAGCTTTTCGAAAGAGAAGCTCTCAAGGGTAACTGCCTGTTAAATCTCTCGTTTATTACAAAAAATGACACTGTCTGGGCAGAAAAAGGCTACGAAATCGGCTTTGAGCAGTTTGAGCTCAGCACAGCTGTAAAAGGCTGTGCCTTTATAGGCTCAGGTCTTGAGGTAGAGGACAGCAGACGCTATCTCACAGTCAAAACAGCTACAAGCACACTTGTTTTTGATAAATCCTACGGTGCACTCAAAGAAATGATTCAGAACGGTAAGAATGTTCTTGCCGAGCCCGTATGTATAGAAACCTGGTTTGCTCACTGGAAGAATATTACAGGCGAAGCAAATGACGCACGCAGTGCAGGCCTTGACAGAATCACACAGAAAACATACTCCTGCATGTTTGAAAAGGATGAGTATAACGTAAAGGTTATATGCGACGTTTCAATCGGCGGTCCGAGCGTTATCCCCGTGCTCAAGGGTAAGCTGACTTACAGCGTAGGCGTTGACGGTGCAGTTAAGGTTGGTTTTGTCGGTGATAAGAATCCGCTTGCACCCGCTCTTCCTAAGTTCGGTTTCCGCCTTGTGCTCGATAAGGCTTATGACAATATGCGTTTCTACGGCCTTGGTCCCGGTGAAGCTTATGCTGACAGAATGGAAGCAAGCAGAATCGGTCTCTATGATATGAAGGTTAAGGATAACTTCGTCCATTACATCCGTCCTATGGAGAATTCAGCTCACGCAAAAACACGTTTCGGTACGCTCTGTGACGAAAACGGCAACGGCGTAATGGTTTACGTAAAGGATGTCAACGGCTTCTACTTCAATGCAACTCATTTCAAGCCCGAAATGCTTGAGGCTGCAAAGCACGATGACGAGCTCGTACCGCTTGATGAGGTTGTCGTAAATGCAGATAAGCATATCATTCCTGCAGCAGGTCACGGCAGCAACAATTATTACGATAAGGAAGAGCCT
>JAZSEX010000068.1:0-8109 GCA_045531935.1 Acutalibacteraceae bacterium
ATTTGAATAGGCAGATTGTTTCCTTGTTGGAATACAGCAACTTTACCTTCAAATTCTTTAACTATATAAACTTGTGATGATGAAATATTTTCATTATCTGTTGTTGATTTTCGTTTATCAGTACACCCTGATAATATTAAAATCGAGATAACACACAAAACTGATATAATTAATTTTTTCATAAATATAATTCCTTTCAATAAGATTATTGTCATATCAAATATTACGGATTCATTAAAATATGAAAAAGACTTTATTTTTTGATATTTTATGTTATAATACATTATAGATAATTGGATAAATATGTTCATAAACAACTTGACCGAGGTGCAAATAAATGGAAAAGAAAAATAAATTTAATAACAGAGGAGGAAACATTGTTACATCATTACTTGGTAATGTAAACCGTAAAACTGTAATAATTGCTGTTTTGTCAGTTATTGCTTTAACGGGTATTATTATTGTCGGTTATATTCTTGGTTACATGGTTTCGTATACCAACGGTGATGTTGCAATAGACCTTAATGAATATCAGGCTAATCAGAGCCAGACATCAATTATTTACGCCTATGATGATAAAGGTGAGATTTTTGAACTTCAGCGTCTGCACGGTGATGAAAACCGTATTTATGTCGGTCTTGATGAAATTCCGAAACATCTGCAGAATGCTTTTATCGCTCTTGAAGATGCCCGTTTCCCTAAACATAATGGTGTTGACTGGATAAGATTCGTAGCTGTTTTTGTAAAGGATAAGCTTTCGACAGGTGGTTCATCAATTACACAGCAGCTTGTTAAAAATATTACAGGTGAGCGTGAAGCTAATTTTGTAAGAAAGTTTCATGAAATATGCAATGCATTGAATCTTGAGAAAAATTTTGATAAAGATGAGATACTTGAAGCATATCTTAACACTTTGTATCTCGGCAGCGGTTGTTACGGTGTTAAAACAGCTTGTGAAAAATATTTCGGTAAAGACGTTTCTGAAATCAATATTGCAGAAGCAGCATGTATAGCTTCGATTACTAAAGCTCCTTATACTTACAACCCGCTTGTAAATCCTGAAAAAAACCGCGAGCGTCAGGTTGGTGAATGCCTTGATGCGATGCTTGATGAAGGTTATATCACTCAGTCAGAATACGATGAAGCTGTAGCTTACAAAATGGTATTTACCAACAGCCCTGAGTATGTTGCTGATGAGAAAGAAGTTGAAGAAGAATCAAAGCAGAATGAAATCTGGAGCTTTTACGTTGATTATGTTGTTGACACGCTTGTTGATGAGTTTATGACAAAATATGATATGTCAGAGCGTCAGGCTACCCAAAAGATTTATTACGGCGGACTTCAGATTTATGCTGCACTTGACGTTGCCGCTCAGGAAGCTCTCGATGACGTTTACACAAACAGAAAGACATTTCCGAATGAGTCGCACAAGGATGTACAGTCACAGTCTGCGATGACAATAATGGATTATTCCGGAAGAGTTATAGCAATCTGCGGTGAAGCCGGTGAAAAATCAGGTAACCGCTGTCTTAACCGTGCTGTTGATTCACCGAGACAGCCGGGTTCATCTATAAAGCCGCTGAGCACATATGCACCTGCAGTTGAAGAAAAGTTGGTAACCTGGTCTACACGTATTCAAGACAAAGCATTTGCTTATAACGGTTCACTTTGGCCGAAAAACTATACCGGTGATAAAGGAACAGGTGCTTACGTTACTGTACAGAATGCACTTGCTCGCTCGCTTAATACTGTACCTGCAAGAATTGTTTATAACAATCTTGGCCTGAAAAAATCTTACGGATATCTTGTAAATTCATTTAATATTTCAACAACTGTTGAGAAATATGACGTTGCACCTGCTCCTCTTGCTACCGGTGCTATGCGTTACGGTATTACAACTCTTGAAATGGCAGCTGCTTATGCAGCTTTCGGTAACGGTGGTAAATATTATGAGCCATACTGTTATTACAAAGTAACTAACAGTGATGGTTCAATAGTATATTTTGATAACGCATCATTACAGGGTAAGCAGATTATCGGTGAAGATACAGCTGATATTATGTGCGAGATGCTTCAGTCAGTTACAACCGACAGTGTCGGTACAGGTAAACCTTATAAAATCAGCGGTTTCCAGACAATGGCTAAAACCGGTACTACAAGTGATGACTACGATCGATGGTTTGTTGGCGGAACTCCATATTATGTTGCGGCTGTATGGTACGGATATGACCTTAACAAAACTGTATCAAACGTAAGCGGTAACCCTTCAGGTAAGATTTTCAAAAAAGTTATGGATGAAATTCATAAGGACTTACCTGATAAAGAATTCCCCAAATCCAGTATTGTAAGTGAAAAGAAATATTGCCAAGCTACAGGACTTATTGCAGGCAGTAATTGTTACTCTACCGGTACCGGTTGGTATTCTCTTAAGAATATGCCTCTTACTTGTACTTCTTGTACAGGTGGTCATATGGAATCGGATAATAATGAAGATGCTGAAACGACGGTAAATCTTTTTGATATACCTGATGTTTTTGAGGATATTATACCTGATATTCCTGAAGGTACTGAATAACTGAATTTTTTGAAAGGATTAAAAGGCCGGAGGCTTGCATAAAGATGTGCTGCCATCGGCCTTTAGTTTATGGATTATGATTATTTTAGGTGTTGATTACGGTGACGTAAGGACGGGAATTGCAATTTGTGACAGAACGGAATTTCTCGCTTCTCCTGTATGTACGGTAAAAGAAAGTTATATGCCTAAACTTATTGATAAAATTACTGCAATTATTAACGAAAGGAAGCCTGAGTTAATTGTTGTAGGTCTGCCCAAAAATATGGATGGATCACTCGGATTCCGTGCTCAGGCTTGTACTGAATTTGCACAGGCTCTCGGTGAAGCCTGCGGTGTGAAAACAGTTCTCTGGGATGAGAGACTTTCAAGTGTAATTGCTCACAGACAGCTTCAATCAAACGGAAAAAAAGAGAAAAAGCATAAAGATATCGTGGATGCTGTTGCTGCTGTTGAAATATTGCAGAGCTATATAGACAGCAGAAAGAAATAATATGCAAATAAACAATAAACTTTCTCTTTCTATTAAGTCGATTGTTACAGCTGCTGCTTTAATATTACTTTGTATTCCGGTTTTTGGTATGACAGGTGATATTTTTTTACCGTTAACAATATGTGTTTCAGGCTCTGTTTTCATATGTTTATGTGCTTCGTTTCTGCGTTTTACCGAGCGTATTATCGGTTTTGCATTGATTTTATTAATGATATTCTGGTTAATATATGCTGTTGTTAAGGAAGTTATACTACAGATTCATGCCGGTTGGATTTTTGGATGGATTGAATTCTTTTATTTCGATAAGTTGCTTATGTTAGGCTCGATTTGGCTTAGCGTTTCTGTATTTTACAGTCTGAAACGAATCTTTCGAAAAAATTGTAACGGAACTGAATATTCAGCCTTTTTTCACAATGCTTCTATTGCTTTTTTGATTTTTTATATATTTCTTCTTGTGTATTCTTTTGTACTTATCAGACTTCAGACCGGAGAATATCCATTCAGATTTCAACCTTTTGTAACTATTAAAGAATATATTGATGAGTATAATTCAATACCGTATGAAGTTTTTATGATGTTTTTTGGAAATCTTTTGTATTTTACGCCGCTTGGTTATATTTTCAGCCGCTTATTAATAAATCAAAAAAAGTTTGTCAGAGTTTCGGTTAATTTGTTTTTTCCAATACTGTCATTTACCTTGCTTGAATTTTCTCAATACATATTCCAGAACGGTTACTGTGAATTTGATGATATGATGATGAATTCAATAGGCTTCTGGTTTGGTAACATTTTATTTATTGTTTTAAATAAAATAACATTTATTTTAAGTAAAAGAAAATATTCATTGTTCTGGGGCTGAAATAAAAATAAGTAATCCGGCATATGATTTTTTGGAGGTGTCGGATGATGAACCGTTTTGTTGCTTCGTTTCTTTCGTTAGCTTTCGTGCTTTCTTTCGTATTTTTATCAGTTATGATGTTTAACAAAGAAAAATACACGTCAGCTGAAGTTAACAATGGATTTAATATAATTATTGACGCAGGGCACGGTGGCGAAGACGGCGGAACAAGCTCTGCCGACGGAACTCTTGAAAAAGACATAAATTTAAGCATTGCCAAAATTCTTGAATCAATGCTGAATTCTGCCGGTTACAAAACCGTAATGACAAGAAGTTCTGATACACAGCTAGGTGATACATCCTTGTCAACAATTAGGCAGCGTAAGATATCTGACATAAGAGAAAGACTCAGAATAACTGAAGTTAATGATACTTCAATTTTTGTGAGTATTCATCAGAATCATTATTCGTCGCCATTGTATAGCGGTACACAGGTTTTTTATTCACCAAATTCGGAATTCAGCAAAAATCTTGCTGATTCAATACAAAAAAGAATAGTAGAAAATATTCAACAAAATAATAAAAGGACAATAAAACCTGTTGGCACAAATATATACTTACTGTATAATTGTAAATTACCAGCTGTTATGGTTGAATGTGGATTTATGTCCAATATCACGGAAAGTAAGAAACTGAAACAGTTTAATTATCAAAAACAAGTTGCTTATTCAATAATGTGTGGAATTCAAAAATATCTGGAGGATAAAGATGGCTAAAGCAAAAACACTTTATATTTGTTCGTCATGCGGATATGAGTCAGCAAAGTGGTACGGTTGCTGTCCCGGTTGCGGTGAATGGAATACAATGAACGAAGAGGCGATAGTACAGCACTCTTCTTCAATAAGTTCAGCTAACATAAAGCCTGCTGTTTCTCTTACACTTGATAAGATAGTCAATGACAGCAGCGTAAGATATAAGACTGGTCTCGGTGAACTTGACAGAGTTCTCGGCGGTGGAATTGTTAAGGGTTCGCTTATTCTTCTCAGCGGTGATCCCGGAATAGGTAAATCGACCCTTCTTTTACAAATATGTCAGTATCTCGATAAGTCATTAAACATTCTGTATATTTCCGGTGAGGAGTCTGCTCATCAGATAAAAATGCGTGCAGAGAGATTGGGTGTAAAAAATCCGGCACTTTCTGTAATGTGCGAAATTGACGTCATTTCTATTACTGAATATATCCGTACGCAGAAGCCTGACATTGTAATTGTTGACTCAATTCAGACGATGGACCATGCTGAAGTCAATTCTTCACCCGGCAGTGTAACTCAGGTCAGAGAGTCAGCTTCGGTATTTATGCGTACTGCAAAATCACTCGGAATACCTGTAATTCTTGTCGGTCACGTTAATAAAGACGGTAATATTGCAGGCCCTAAGGTGCTTGAGCACATTGTTGATGCTGTGCTTTATTTTGAGGGAAACAGAAACTTCTCTTATCGTATTCTGCGTGCTGTTAAAAACCGTTATGGCTCAACAAATGAAATCGGTGTATTTGAAATGTGCGAGCAAGGTTTGGCTGAAGTCGAAAATCCGTCTCTTATGCTGATTTCAGGTAAGCCTAAAAACACACCCGGTTCGTGTATTGCCTGCGTTATGGAAGGCTCGAGACCTATTATGGCTGAAGTTCAGGCTCTTGTTACTCCGACGGGATTCGGTAATCCGAGACGTATGTCTACGGGTTTTGATTACAATCGTGTTTCAATGCTTCTTGCTGTGCTTGAAAAACGTGCAGGATACTTTTTCGGCACTACCGATACATATATTAACGTTGTTGGCGGACTTAAACTTGACGAGCCTGCAAGTGATCTTTCTGTTGCAATGGCTCTTATATCCAGCCTTAAGGATACTGTTGTAGCTGATGATACACTTGCCTTCGGAGAAATCGGTCTTGCAGGTGAAGTAAGAGGCGTTAGTAACTGTGAACAGCGAGTACGTGAAGCTGTCAGACTCGGTTTTTCACGTTGTATTATACCTCAGCACAATTTGAAAAATCTTTCTCTTAAAATTTCCGGAGATACTGAAATAATAGGCGTTCGAAATATTCGTGAAGCATTTGAGGCGGCAATTAAATGATTGGATTTGAACCTCTTATTAATCCTAACTTGCCGTCGGATAAGGTATTACACATAGTTGTTAACGGTGAATATACGCAATTTATCAAAGAATTGGAAAAATGCGGAATGAACGTTTTGTCAACTGAAGCTTGCGGAGATATTTTACCCGGATTAAGATGTCATGCAGATATGTTGGTTTGCAATCTCGGTAATGGTGAATTTTTAATTGAGAAGTCACAAAAGATTCTAAAGGATAAGCTTGGTGAGCTCGAATTCTTTACTGCATATAATGACGTTGAATTGGGAAAAATATATCCCGAAGATATTACTTTGAATGCATGTATTATCGGAAATAAAGTTATTTGTGGTAAAAAAGGTATACATACGGCAATAAAGAAAAACCGTGATATAATTGAGGTTAATCAGGGCTATGCTAAATGTTCGGTTTGCGTTGTGGATGAAAATTCTTTGATTACCGATGATGAATCAATTTATGATGCATGTATTTCTAATGGTCTTGATGTTTTGATGGTTAAAAAAGGCAGTGTGAAGCTTAATTGTTTCGATTACGGATTTATTGGCGGATGCTGCGGAAAAATAGCCGATGATACTATTGCTTTTTGCGGAGATTTGAATACTCACGATGATGCCGACAGGATTAAATCATTTTTGTGTGAGAGAGGCGTTTATCCTATTTCACTCGGGAAAGGGTATCTTACCGACATAGGTTCATTGATTCCTTTAACGCAAATAAAATTATAAATTAAACTCTGCTTTGTGCAGAGTTTTTTATTTATCCGTATTGCAATAAATGGATTGTAGTGCTATAATCATATAATTATTATAAGTATTTAGGAAGTGAACTCAGTGAGCCGTAAAAAATGGGTAGTTAATAAAGTTGATAAAGCACTTGCTGCAGGTCTTGCTGAGAAGCACACTCTTTTTGCGATTGCTGCACTTATTGCGTCTTCTCGCGGTATTGATACCGATGAGAAAATCCGTGCTTTTTTTTATGATGATGCTGAGTATTCATCTCCTTGGGATTTACCGGATATGGAAAAAGCTGTCAAGGCTATTAATTATGCTATTGACAGATTTGACAGAATTGCTATATGCGGTGATTACGATGCTGATGGTATTACTGCATCTGCTTTGCTTTATTCATATCTTGAACAACAGGGTGCTGATGTAATTTGCCGTATTCCTGACAGATCTGAAGGATACGGTTTGAAAAATGAAGCTATTGATTATTTTGCTGAGCAGAATGTTAAGCTTATAATTACTGTTGACTGCGGTATCAGCAGTATTGAAGAAGCAGAATACGCAAAATCAAAAGGTATAGATCTTATTGTTACCGATCATCACCGTGTAGGTGAATATCTTCCTGAATGTATAGCAGTGGTTGATCCGTACCGTGATGATTACAACGCAGAGTTCAAAGCTTATGCCGGTGTCGGTGTTGTTTATAAATTGCTTTGTGCGTTGGAAGGTGACAGCGAATCAGTGCTCGATGCGTATTCTGATATAATTGCTCTCGGTACGGTTGGCGACGTTATGCCGCTTATAAACGAAAACAGACATATTGTTCGTAAAGGCATAGAGCTTATTAACAATTCAGACCGTCCCGGTATTATGTCACTCAAAAAAGTTTCAGGTCAGTCTGGTAAGCTTATTTCTGCCGCAAGTCTTGCTTATACTCTTGTACCGCGTATTAACGCTGCAGGAAGAATGGGAAGCCCCACGAGAGCACTTAATCTTCTTTTATGCGATGATGAAAGCTATTGCGATGATATTGCGTCAGAAATAGATCTTGCCAATGTTAACCGACACAAAACAGAGCTTGAAATTCTTGAAGAGATAAAACAAAAGTTTCGTGATAATCCGTCACTGAGATATGACAGGGTTCTTGTTTTAGACGGTGACGGATGGCCTCACGGAATTATAGGAATAGTTGCAGCAAAACTTGTTGAGATATTCGGTAAACCTGTTATTGTAATATCAAACGTTGACGGAATTTGCCGAGGTTCGGGCAGAAGCTTTGAGGACTTTTCTCTTTACGATGCAATCAAATATTGTTCTGATGTTCTTGACC